>JBBQKM010000388.1:0-2483 GCA_038326915.1 Sphingomonadales bacterium | reverse complement strand
ATCGCCAAGGACGAGAATGGCAATGCTACCTCGGTTGGCTCCAAGGTCGCGTTGGTCTTCGGCCAGATGAACGAACCCCCCGGCGCCCGCGCCCGCGTCGCGCTTTCGGGCCTCACCAACGCCGAATATTTTCGCGATGTCGAAGGCCAGGACGTGCTGTTCTTCGTGGACAACATCTTCCGCTTCACCCAGGCGGGTTCGGAAGTGTCGGCGCTGCTCGGCCGCATCCCGTCGGCGGTGGGCTACCAGCCGACGCTCGCCACCGACATGGGCCAGCTGCAGGAACGCATCACCTCGACCAACAAGGGCTCGATCACGTCCGTCCAGGCAATCTACGTCCCCGCCGACGATCTGACCGACCCGGCGCCGGCCGCTTCGTTCGCCCACCTTGATGCAACGACAACGCTCAGCCGGTCGATCGCCGAACTCGGCATCTATCCGGCGGTCGATCCGCTCGATTCGACCAGCCGCGTGCTCGAACCGCGCACCGTCGGCCAGGAACATTACGACGTCGCGCGTTCGGTCCAGGAAGTGCTGCAGAAGTACAAGTCGCTGCAGGACATTATCGCCATTCTGGGCATGGACGAGCTGTCGGAAGAGGACAAGCTGACCGTCAGCCGCGCCCGCAAGATCCAGCGCTTCCTCAGCCAGCCGTTCCACGTCGCCGAAATCTTCACCGGCACGCCGGGCGTGTTCGTCAAGGTCGAGGACACGATCAAGGGCTTCAAGGCGATCGTCGCCGGCGAATATGATCACCTGCCGGAAGCGGCCTTCTACCTTGTCGGCACCATCGAGGATGCCGTTGCCAAGGCGCAGAAGCTGGCGGCCGAAGCGGCGTAACAGACTCCCCTCCCTTTCAAGGGAGGCGTTGGGGGTGGGTGAGTCCCGCTCTCAAGACACCCACCCCCAACCCCTCCCTTGAAAGGGAGGGGGGAAGAAGCAGAAAATGGCCGATCTTTTCCACTTCGAACTCGTCTCGCCCGAACGCCGGCTCGAATCGGGCACCGCGGCGATGGTCGTCGTGCCGGGTGCCGAAGGCGATTTCGGCGTGCTGCCCGGCCATGCGCCGATGATGTCGACGATCCGCCCCGGCGCCATAGCCATCTACGAGGCCGATTCGAACACGCTTACTCGCCGCATCTTCGTCGATGGCGGCTTTGCCGAGGTCAACGACCAGGGCCTGACCATCCTTGCCGAAGCGGCGATCCCGGTCGGCGACATCGATCCGGCCAAGGTTGCCGTCGATCTCGCCGCGGCGCGCAGCGCCAATGACGAAAAGGCCGTCGCGCGGCTCGAGGCCATGCAGGCCGCCGTCGTCAACTAGGCGCCACCGCCTACCCTGCCATAGTCGGCAGTTCGCGATTCCGACACAGCCGTCGACAATGCTCCGTACCCAGCGGAGCTGCGCCACATGCCCGACAGCCTAGAGCTTGCCACCGAAGGCCCGATCCTGTGGATCCGGCTCGATCGGCCCGAGGCGATGAACGCCTATACGGCGCAGATGGGCGCCGAGCTGACCGCCGCCTTCAACGCCGCCGATGCCGATGATGCGGTTCGCGTCGTCATCCTGACCGCGCGCGGCCGGGTGTTCTGCGCCGGCGCTGATGTCTCGGCGGGGGCCGGCAGCTTCGATACCGAAGGTGGCGCCGGCGCCGGCAATTTCGGTAGCGGCGATGGCCGCGATGCCGATTTCGTCCGCGCCATGATGAACTGCCGCAAGCCGTCGATCGTGGCTTTCAACGGCTCGGCCGCCGGGGTCGGGCTGACGCTGACCCTGGCGTGCGATATCCGCATCGCCGCCGAAACCGCCAAATTCGGCTTTGTCTTCGCCCGCCGCGGCCTGGTGCCCGAGGCCGGCTCGGCGTGGTTTCTGCCGCAACTCGTCGGGCTGCCCCAGGCGCTGAAATGGTGCCTGACCGGCGCGCTGTTCCCCGCCAGCGAGGCGCTCGCTGCGGGCCTGGTCAGCGAAGTCTGCGCCGCCGATGCGATCGAGGATCGCGCCCGCGCGCTGGCGCTGGAGATCGCCGCAAATTGCGCGCCGGTGTCGCTGGCTTTGACGCGGCGGATGCTATGGCAGTTCGGGCCGCAGGCTGGGCCCGAGGGGGCGCTTGCGGTCGATGCGGCGATCAACATCGCCCGCGGCCGCACCCCCGATGTCCATGAAGGCGTCAGCGCTTTCCTCGAAAAACGCCCGCCGGCCTTTGCCGGCACCGTGTCGAACGACATGCCCGCCACCGACTGGTGGATCAGTGCATCTCCTCGCCGCCACTGACGTTGATCGCCTCGCCGGTGACATAGACGGCGTCCGCCGATGCCAGCCAGGCGCAGGCCGCGGCGGTGTCGCTGGCCAGGCCAGGCCGGCCGAGCGGATTTTTGGCGCGCATGTTGGCGAGATAGGCGTCGACCGAATCGAACCCTGAAAGCCGCGAGAAATATTCGTTTTGCGCCGCGCCCAGCCCGGTGGTGACATGGTTGGGGCAGAC
>JBBQKM010000387.1:0-2496 GCA_038326915.1 Sphingomonadales bacterium | reverse complement strand
ATCATCGCCACCCTGTCGCAGTTCGTCGCGCTGGCGCCGGGCGACCTGATCTTTACCGGCACGCCTGCCGGCGTCGGGCCGATCCGGCCGGGGCAGTCGGTCCGCGGCAGCATTTCCGGCACCACGCCGATCACGGTGCATTTCAAGGCCTGACGCTGCCGCTATACGGGCTTTCGGCGGCCTGTTACGCTGTGCCCATGAACACGAAAATCCTGGCTCTCGCGCTCGGCCTCTCCTCACCGCTGCCGGCGCTTGCCGACACCGCCTATGTCAACGCCAATGGCTATACGATCGACGGCAATGGCGCGATTGCGCGCTTTGCGACGCTGGTCGTCGGCACCGATGGCCGGGTCAAGGAAACGCTCGCCGCCGGCGCGCCGCTGCCGCGCGGCCGGAAGGTCGATGTCAAGGGCCGCACGCTGCTGCCCGGCCTGATCGATGCGCACGGCCATGTCATGGGGCTGGGTGAGGCAGCGCTGGCGGTCGATCTCAATGGCACCAGCTCGCTCGACGCGGCGCTGGCGGCGATCCGCGCCAACCCGGGGAAAGGGGCCTGGATCAAGGGCAGCGGCTGGAACCAGGAACGCTGGAACCTCGGCCGCTTTCCGACCGCTAAGGAACTCGACACCGTCACCGGCAATCGCCCCGCCTTTCTCGAACGCGTCGATGGCCATGCCGGCTGGGCCAACACCGCGGCGCTGGCGATCGCCGGGGTGACCGCCGCGACGCCCGATCCGGCGGGGGGGCGTATCGAGCGCGATGACAGCGGCGCGCCGACGGGGGTGCTTGTCGATGGCGCGATGAAGCTGGTGGCGGCGAAAATCCCGGCGCCGACCGCGCGCGAAGGCGATCTGGCGCTATCCAAGTCACTGGCGATCATGGCCTCGGTCGGCCTGACCGGCGCGCATGATGCCGGCGCCGATCGCGCCACCTGGGATCGTTATCGACGCTTTGCCCGCACCGGCAAGCTGACGACGCGGCTGTTTGTAATGGCCTATGGACCCGACAATCGCGCCGCCATCGCCCCCGATGGCCCGATCGGCTGGGAATATGGCGACCGGCTGGCGATGATGGCGATGAAGCTGCAGGCCGATGGCGCGCTGGGTTCGCGCGGCGCCTGGATGAAGGCCGATTACAGCGACGCGCCGGGGCAAAAGGGCCTGCCCTTCTATGAGGAAGGGCTGTTGCGCCGGATGATCCTCGATGCATCGGCCAAGGGCTTTCAGGTCAATGTCCACGCCATCGGCGATGCAGCGAACGGCGCGGCGTTGAGCGCCTTTGCCGCGATTCCCGAAGCCCAGCGCACCACGCTGCGCCACCGTGACGAGCATGCTCAGGTGGTATCGGCAGAGGATCTGCCGCGCTTTGCCCGCCTCGGCATCATCGCGTCGGTCCAGCCGACCCACGCGACCAGCGACAAGGGCATGGCCGAGGCGCGGGTGGGCGAAAAGCGGCTGGCCGGCGCCTATGCCTGGAAAACCCTCGTCGACAGCGGCGCGCGCATCGCCGGTGGTTCGGATTTTCCGGTCGAACCGCCCAACCCCTTCTATGGCCTGCACGCCGCCGTTACCCGCCAGTCGCGCGACAGTCAACCCGCCGGCGGCTGGCGGCCGCAGGAGGCGTTAACCCTGGAACAGGCGTTCGCTGCCTTTACCACCGGCGCCGCCTGGGCCGGCCATGCCGAAACCAAGGTCGGCACGCTGACGCCCGGCAAATGGGCCGATTTCATCATCGTCGACCGCGACCCGTTCGCCACGCCGGCGGCGACCCTGTGGCAGGCGCAGGTCGATGAAACCTGGCTGGCCGGCAAGCGGGTGTTTGCGCGCAGGAAGTGACCCTAGCAGTCGACGACCTGGTTCTCGCTGACGAAAAAGATCGCCGATCGTTCGAAATCGATGAAGTTCGCCTCGTCCTTGAGCAGCAGCACACCGGCCTGCGCCCCGGCCTCGCTGCTGGCGCCGTTCAACAGGCTGGCTTCGTCATCCCACCACAGCTCGGCGACGCCATCATAGGCTTCGACCGCGCAGCCGCGCGCCGTGGCGATGGCAAGGTCGAGCCCGGTGGTGATGGTATGCGACTGGACATAGCGGCGCACACCCAGCGTCGCGGCGACCCCGGCGACCAGCGGCGCATGGGTGGTGCGCCAGTAATGCTGAAAATCGGCGCGGCTGACCCCGGGCTTGCGGCGCAGGCAATACATCAGCTTGATCATCCGAGCGCTGCCAGTTTTTCGACCGTCAGGATCTGCGGTAGCTCCGTCTGCCCGCCCTTGCCGTCGTAGAAGACATAGACCGGCACCCCGGCGCGATTCTGCTGGGCAAGCCATTTCGAGATATCGGCATCGCCGCGCGTCCAGTCGCCTTCCAGCACGGCGATGCCCTTTTTGGCAAAGCTGTCGGCAACCTGCGGGCTGGCCATCGCACCCTTTTCATTGACCTTGCAGGTCAGGCACCAGTCGGCGGTCATGTACAGGAACACCGGCGTGCCGGCCGCCTG
>JBBQKM010000386.1:0-2516 GCA_038326915.1 Sphingomonadales bacterium | reverse complement strand
ACCTTGCGGCCGAGCCAGACGATGGGGAGGATGGTGACCGGGATGACGAGCAGCATCAGCGCGGTCAGCTTGGGGCTTTGCACGGCCATATAGGCAATGCCGCCGATGCCCATCACGGCGTTGCGCAGCGCCATCGATGCGCCCGACGATACCACCTGTTCGATGATGGCGGTGTCGGCGGTCAGCCGCGAGGCGATTTCGGCGGGGCGGTTATCTTCGAAAAACACCGGGTCGAGGGTGATCAGGTGCGATTGCACGGTCTTGCGCAAATCGGCGACGACACGTTCACCGATCCAGCTGACGAAATAGAAACGGAACGCCGTCGCCAGCCCCATGACGACGACGATGCCGAGCATGCCCCAGAAATAGGGCGCGACGGCACCGGGATCCGAACCCTTGGCAAAGCCGTTGTCGACGATGAGCTTCAACCCCTGCGGGATCGCCAGCGTGGCCAGCGCGGCAATGACCAGCGCCGTCAGCGCGGCGGCGAGTTGCATCGGATAGGCCTTGGCAAAGCGCCAGAGCAGGACGAGCCGGCTGAACTTGCGCTGTTCGGCGGGCGGCAGATCGGGTTTTGTGGCCATGCTGGCTGATAGCAGGGGTTTGAGTGTGGCTCAATCCGTGGTGGCCCTCCTGTGGCATTGCCGCACTGCCTATAATAAGGATGGTGCCGTTGCCGCTTCTGGGGTTTATGCTGCACCTGCGATATGGCACAGCAAGTGCCAGTCCGGCGCAGGCCGGGGGTAAAGGGATTACGGATGCTCTATACGGCCTATGAAATGCAGCGCGCCTGGCTCGCCGGCCTTGGTTCGATGGCGCAATCGAGTTCCGAATGGCTGCTCAGCCCGGCCAACCCGATGTCGTTCGTGCCGACCAGCCCGATCATCGCCCGCGGCCTTGAAGTGTTTGCCCATGCCAATGCGCCGCGCGGCAAGCCCGATTTCGGCCTCGATGTCACGATCATCGATGGCGCCAGCATCGCGGTCAGTGAAGAAATCGTCGCGCGCAAGCCGTTCGGCCAGTTGAAGCATTTCACCCGCGCCGTGTCGGGCCGCAACGATCCGCGCGTGCTGATCGTCACCCCGATGTCGGGCCACTATGCGACGCTGCTGCGCGGCACGGTCGAACGCCTGTTGCCCGATCATGACGTCTATGTCACCGATTGGCGCGATGCCAAGATGGTGCCGGCATCGGATGGCCGCTTCGATCTCAACGACTATATCGACTATATCATCGAATTCGCCGGCATCGTCGGCGCCGGCGCGCACATGCTCGCCGTCTGCCAGCCGGCGGTGCCCTGCTATGCCGCAGTCGCCTATATGTCGGCCAACAACGACCCGGCGACGCCGCTGACGCTGACCATGATGGGTGGGCCGGTCGATACCCGCCGCGCGCCGACGTCGGTCGACGATCTGGCCACCGAACGGCCCTATGCCTGGTTCGAACAGAATGTCATTGCCACTGTGCCGAGCCTGTATCCGGGCAGCGGCCGCAAGGTCTATCCGGGCTTCCTCCAGCTCGCCGGCTTCATGTCGATGAACCTTGCCAACCACATGAAATCGAATTGGGAACTGTTCAAGCATCTCGTCGATGGTGACGATGACAGCGCGATGGCGACCAAGGCGTTTTATGAAGAATATCGCTCAGTCTGCGACATGACCGCCGAATTCTACCTGCAGACCATCGTCGTGGTGTTCCAGCGCCAGGCGATCGCCAAGGGCGAGTTCATCCACCGCGGCCAGCTGTGCAAGCCCGAAGCGATCACCCGTACCGCACTGCTCGCCATCGAAGGCGAGCGCGACGATATTTCGGGGCTGGGCCAGACCAAGGCGGCGCTGGAACTGGCGACCGGGCTGGGCGAAGACAAAAAGGCCTATTACATGGCGGAAGGCGCCGGCCATTACGGCATTTTCAACGGCCGCAAATGGCGCGAGAGCATCGCGCCGGTGGTTGAAAAGTTCATCCGCCAGCATGATCCGGTCACCATGACGGCGCTGCCCGAACGCATCGCCCTGCCCGAGCATATCGAGCCCGAGATCGTACCGGGCATGGAAGTCGCGTAAGGCGACCCGGAGCGGCGCTGCTCAACCCAGCGCCGCTTCCTTTTCCGCCAGCAGCAACCAGCGTTCCTCGGCGGCGGCGAGGTCGGCGCGGACTTTGTCGAGTTCGGCGGACACCGACACGAAGCGCTTGTTGTCGCGGGTGTAGAGCGCCGGGTCGGCGAGCACCGCCTCGTGGCGGGCGATTGCAGCGGCGAGCAGTTCGAGCTTTTTCGGCAGCTCGGCGAGCTCGCGGGCGTCGTTGTAGCTCAGCTTGCCGGCGGCCTTCTTCGGCGTCGCCGGGGTGTTGGCGTTGCCGGCTTTCGGGCGGTTGGCGTCGCGGTTGGCCGTCCGCGCCGCAGCCAGCTTGTCCTTGTTGAACGCCGCCCAGTCGGACCAGCCGCCGACCACCGTTTCGGAATTGCCTTCGCCGTCCAGCGCCACGACCATGGTCACTACCCGGTCGAGGACCGCGCG
>JBBQKM010000385.1:0-2523 GCA_038326915.1 Sphingomonadales bacterium | reverse complement strand
TCACTACGCCCGACCTGCAGTGGACGAAGTACACGCTGTTCTTCACCGCGGCGGCGACGACGACGACGGTGACCTTTGCCAGCAGCGTCGACTCCCCCTATGGCCCGGCGCTCGACAATGTCTCGATCTCGGCGGTTCCCGAGGCTTCGACCTGGGCGATGCTGGTCGCCGGCCTTGGCCTTGTCGGGCTGGCGACGCGCCGCCGCCGGCCGATGGTCGCCGCCTGAGGCTTCGCGCTTTGCGAGAAAGGCCCGGGGGCAACCCCGGGCCTTTTTTTGCGTCAGGCGCCGGAATCAGGCAATCGTCGCGCCGCCGTCGATGACGAAGCACTGCCCGGTGGCAAAGCCCCCCGCCTTGCCCGCCAGCAGCACCGCCATGCCGGCGATTTCATCGGGCACGCCGATGCGGCGCAGCGGTGCGTTGCTGGTCGACGCCTTGAGGATATCGGGGTTGTCCCACAGCGCTTTCGCAAAATCGGTCTTGATAAGGCCGGGGGCGATGCAGTTGACGCGGACATTGTCGGGGCCGAATTCGGCGGCGAGGTTGCGCGCCAGCTGCATGTCGGCGGCCTTTGAGATGCAATAGGCGCCGATGACAGTGGAGGCCT
This sequence comes from Sphingomonadales bacterium, assembly GCA_038326915.1. GTDB lineage: Bacteria > Pseudomonadota > Alphaproteobacteria > Sphingomonadales > Sphingomonadaceae > Sandarakinorhabdus. The sequence goes on along the minus strand of JBBQKM010000385.1, from coordinate 1,916 downwards.
TCAGGCCCCCAACGGACGAGATGATGGTGATGTTGCCGGCTTTCCGCTCCCGCATCGCCGGGGCGACCATGGCGATCAGCCAGTGGTTCGACACGATGTTGTTCTGCAGGATCTTGGTGAACTGGTCGTCGCTGATCCCGGCCTGCGGGCCGAAATAGGGGTTCGACGCGGCGTTGCAGACGAGGTGATCGATCTGGCCATATTTCGCGACGGTCTTGTCGACCAGCGCCTGCAGGCTGGCCTTGTCGGCGATGTTGGCGGGAATGGCGAAGGCGGCGTCGCGGCCGACCGCGGCGTTGATTTCGGCGACGGCGGCATCGCAGACATCAGCCTTGCGGCTCGACACGATGACATTGGCGCCGTGCTCGGCCATGCGGTGGGCGATGGCCTTGCCGATGCCCTTAGACGATCCGGTTATCAGCGCGGTCTGGCCGCTGAGATCGAACAATGCTGGCAGGCTCATGGTCTACTCCCCTTGATTTTGCCACCCTCGTAGGCGACTGAAAGGCTAGGGGGCAAGTGCTGCCCCGGAGCACCGCATTTGAATCCGTCACCCGCCGTCCGCTCGACGCTGCTTGCCTGCCTGTTTTTTGCGGGATTCGGCTGCCTGATTCCGTTCCTGCCGCTGTGGCTGGAAAAGGTGCACGGCTTTTCAGGCGCCGAAATCGGCGTCGTGCTGGCGATCGCCGGGTTCAGCCGCGCGCTGGCGGGGCCGTTGACCGCCGCCTGGGCCGATGGCCGCAGCGACCGCCGCGCGCCGCTGTTCATGTTCACCATATTGCTGACCGTCGGCTTTGCGGTGCTGTATTTCCTTGAAAGCTTTGTTGCGGTGTTCGCGGTGATCCTCATTCTCGACATCGCCTATTGGGGGCTGCTGCCGGTCGTCGAAACCGCGCTGCTGCGGCTGACGCGGACCGGCAAGCCGACCTATGGCGTGGCGCGCGGGCTGGCATCGGCGGCGTTCGTTGTCGGCACCACGGTGGTCGGCGTGCTCAACGACTGGTCGGGGGCGTTCTGGCCGATCTGGGGCTTCATGCTGGTGATTTCGGCGCTGATGATCGGCGGCAGCGCCTGGATGCCGAAGGAGCCCGTGCTCGCCCGCGCCGAGATCGCCCAGCCCTTCGGGGAGCGGCTGTCGGCCGGCCTCGGCATGTTGCGCAACCCCAATTTTACGCTGTTCATCTTTGCCGCCGGGCTGATCCAGGCGAGCGCCGGCTTCCTGTATACGTCCGGCTCGCTGGTCTGGGCCAACCAGCAGGGCATGTCGTCGAAGGAAATTTCGATGCTGTGGAACGTCGGGACGCTCGCCGAGGTCGGCTTCCTGATGTTCCTCGGCAACTGGTCGGCGCGCTTCAAGCCCGAAACGCTGATCGTCGCCGGCGGCATCGGCGCCGTCATCCGCTGGACGGCGCTGGCAGCGCTGCCGCCCTTCTGGGTGCTGGTGCCGCTGCAGCTGCTGCATTCGCTCAGCTTTGCCGCGACCTTCCTCGGCGGCATGCGCTTCATCCAGACCATCCATGGCGACGACCGCGCCCCGACCGCGCAGATGATCTACATGGGGCTGGCGAACGCGCCGACCTATGCCGCGGCGGAGCTGATTTCGGGGCCGCTGTACGACAGGCTGGGCGCGCCGGGCTATCTCGCGATGACCGGCGTGGCGGGGATCGGCCTGGTGCTGGCGGTGATGCTGTGGCTGCGCCGGGTGCCTGCGGAGCAGGGCGTGGCGGTTTCGGCGGAGTAGGGGGTTTTCGGCCGAAGGTTGAAACGTCCGCTATTGGTGGTTAGCTGCCATCGCTCGCTCGGATGGGGAAGCGCGTAACGAGCGCACGTAAGCTGTTTGCGGCAACTCCAAGTCGATCGTCGATCGGGATGTTGAACCCAATCTCACTAAGGCCGACGTCGCGTTTTTCCCACGG
>JBBQKM010000384.1:0-2554 GCA_038326915.1 Sphingomonadales bacterium | reverse complement strand
GCCCCAGGTCGTCGATACCGCGCGCCCGGCCGGCGGCGGCGTGGGTCCGGCGGCTGGCAACGCCACCGGCTCGGCCGCCGCCAGGCCGCTGCAAAAGCCGATCACGATGCCCAACGCCCGCCGGATCATGCCATATCCCCTGGCGCCGAGTTTATGCACGCCAAAGACTTTGGAAAGACATATTTCATTACGCCAGCACAGGCGTGTCAGCCGGGCGGCAGCGCCTCGCCGCCATAGCGGTTTTCGAGGAACTTGCCCTGCACCAGCAGCGCGTCGCGATCGGCCGATGCCAGCTCGTCCGACGCGCGCGCCAGTTCGGCCTCGACGACCTTCAACCCGTCGATCAGCGTCGTTTCGATGGTGCGGCCGTCGCTGTCGATGGTGCGCGCGCGCTGGTCGGCGGGCACGCGGGTGTAGCGTTCGACAAGCTCCGGCAGATGCTTGCCGAGCAGCCGCGACAGGTCCTGCGCGACGGGGTCCGCCGGGCCGACCTGCGCCAGCTGGCCCTCCAGCGTCGCCAGCTTCGCCGAAATCGCATCGACCTGCGGCGCCGCAAGCCGCGGCAGGTCGCGGCGGCGCCGGTCGAGCCAGGCGTCGGTCACGGCCGGCAGTGCTGCGGGCGCCGCATCGGCGACCGACCGCAGTTCGGGCTCGGAAGGGCTCCACACGGCGGCGCCGATCGTGGCAAACAGCCCGAACAGGATGGCGAGGATCAGCACGGTGGTGCCGACGCCGCCGGTCACCAGACCCCAGACCGTCAGCGCGACGACGATCGACGCGGCGACGATCAGCGCGCGTTTCACCCGGGCACCAGCGCGTTCGGCGGTGCGCTGGCGGCGGCGGGCGCGGGCCTTTTGCGCCGCCTCGCCGACAGCCATGCGGCGCAGGCGTTCATCGTTGCGGGCGACGATCTGGTCGGGGTCGGCCATGGTCAGCGCGTCCCGGTCAATTCAGCGCCTCGAACGGCGACGCGCTTGCGGTGCCATTCTCCAGCTTGGCGCGGTTGGCGCCTTCGGCCCGCGCGATATAGCCACGGCTTTTTTCGACTTCGCTGGTCAGCGTGTTGACCGTCGTCTTCATCGATTCGAGCGCCTGCAGCTTGAACGTGTCGATGGCATCCATCGTCTGGTAGATATTCTGGAAGGCGCGCTGCAGCGTCTCGATCGGGATCGTGCTGCTCGCCGCCTGCTGGTGGATGGCGGCGGTGTTGGTCTTGAGCAGTTCGCCCGTCGAATCGATCATGTTGGCGGTCGTCGTGTTCAGCGCACCGATCTGTTCGAGCACCAGTTTCTGGTTGGTCATCGCCTCGGCCACGGTGACCGCGGTGCGCAGCGCGGCAACGGTCGTGGTGCTGGCGCGATCGACGCCCTTCACCAGCTCGATATTGTTCTTTTTGACGAGGTCGAGCGCCAGATAGCCCTGGACGCTGACTGCCTGCTGGGTCAGCAGGTCGGTGGTGCGCTGGCGGACATGGAACAGCGCCGATTCGCGGATCGCCTTGGCCTTGGCGGGATCGCTGTAATCAAGCTCCTGCGCCTTGAGCTCGAGCCGTTCGTCGAGCGTCTTCGACACGTGGACCATCTGTTCGAGCTTGCCCATCGCGTTCCACAAATTGGCGCGTTCCTGGTCGATCGCGGCATTGTCGTGGAGCAGCTCGTCCTTGCCGTCCTTCAGGCGGCCGAGAATGGCGGAAATGTGCGTCTGCGCCGATTTGTAGCTGTCGAAATAGCCGCGCAGCTTGTTGCCGCCGAACGGGATCAGCCCGAACAGTTTCTTTTTCGTCGTCATGTCGCCGCGGCGCGACGGATCGAGATCCTCGATGGTGGCGCGCAGCGCGGTCAGGTCGGCGCCGATGCCGCTATCCTTGTCCATCGCGCGCACCGGGCGGTCGAGGAACCGGTTCGACTGGCCGGCCGCCGAGGCGATTTCGGCGGCGCCGAGATTGGCGAGCTTGTCGATCTCCTTGCCGAATTCGGGGCTGGAGGCATCCTGGACGAGCAGTTTTTCGATATAGCTGTCGACGCGCGCCTCGAGTTCGCTGACCTGTTCGGTCTTCAGCGGCACCAGCCCCGAGGCTTGCGCCGGCGCGACGGGGTTCACCGCCAGGGGGGCTTCGAGCTTGATCGCGGTTTCGGTCGGTTTGCTGGCCATCATCGTCCCTTTGCGTCGTCGCGGCCGTCTTAACAGGTTAAGGCGGCCTGCTCCACTGTGTTAGGATTGTGGGACGCGTTATCAAGGGGCAGCGCATCAAGATCGGTGACCGAAACCATCATGCCGGTCTGCGTCACCGCGCCGGCGGTGGTCAGGAACGCAATGTCGGCGGCGTCGCGGCCATGCGCGATGCGCACCATGCCGGCGATGGGGGCGAGCCGCGTCGGATCGACCAGCCACCAGCCGCCATCGAGGAACACTTCGAACACCGCGTGGAAATCGGGCGGATCGAGCGCCAGCGCATAGGCCGAAACCGCGCGCGCCGGAATGCCCGAGGCGCGGCACAGGGTCAGGCCGAGATGGGTGAAATCGCGGCAGACGCCGGCGCGATCAATGAAGGTGC
>JBBQKM010000383.1:0-2559 GCA_038326915.1 Sphingomonadales bacterium | reverse complement strand
ACCTTGGTTTCCTGCAGGCACAGCACGTCGAAAACGTGATCACGCAGGAAGCGCTCGACGATATCGAGTCGAAAGCGGACGGAATTGATGTTCCAGGTGGCGATGCGCAGGGTCATGCGCGTGGTGTAGGGGATGCCATTGCGGGCGTCACCATATCGCTTGCAATCGGAAAGCCCCTGAAAGCAAATAGGCCCCCTGCTCCGGGGGCATGGAGCAGAGGGCCATTTTTGCGCTCGTCACGCAGCGGGAACACTTGGTCGCAGCCAGATAACAGGGGGCAAACTCCGGCTGCGGTGTCACCCGCCCCCGTGATATGCCCCGATTCACATTGACCCGACATGAACGATATTCAGAAAGCTACGGCAGTCTGTATCGAAAGTTGCAACTGGTCGCCGAAACCCTGCAGTTCGTCGCCGCAACAAGGCTCTTTCGCTTTCCTGGCTGAACGGCGATGAAGGGCCATGACCAGCCCGCGCACCCTCGCCGCCTTTGCCGCCTTCAATGCCATCATCGCGCTCGCCTTCGGCACCTTTGCCGCGCACGGCATCAAGGATCCGCAGGCGCGCGACTGGATCATGACCGGCGTGCTGTTCCAGTTGCCGCATGTCGCCGCGGTGTTCGCGCTGCTGGGCTGGCGGTCGTCGCCGCTGGTGGTGCGGCCGGCCTGGGCGATCAGCATCGGCAGCTTTATCTTTGCCGCCGACCTCGATGCGCTGGCGCTGGGGGCGCCGCGGATCGTGGCGGCGCTGGCACCGATCGGCGGCTCGCTGATGATGATCGGCTGGTTCTGGATCGCGATTCTGGCGCTGGTGATCGATCGGATCGAACCGAAGTAGCGTTTCCTGTCACCCCGGCGCAGGCCGGGGCCCATAAACCACAAACTATGCAGCACTGGGTCCGCACGTGGGAAAGTGAGCGGTTTATGGGTCCCGGCCTGCGCCGGGAGGACATGACAGCCAGAAATCAGTCCCGATAGCTCGGATCGATCCGGTCGAGCTTGCGAATCAGCGCCGGCCAGGCGAGCCCGTTGGCCAATGTGCCGATACCGCGGGTCTGGTGCTCGACTTTTTCGGGCGTGCCCTGCGGCGGCATCGACAGGCCGTCGCGCCCGGCCGACAGCGCCGCGACCTGCGCCTCGCAGGCGCGTTCGATGAAATAGAGTCGCAGGAAACATTCGGCGACAGTGGCGCCGACGGCGAGCGTGCCGTGGTTGCGCAGGATCATGGTGTGCTTGGTGCCGATATCCTCGACCAGCCGCTCGCGCTCCTCGAGGTCGGTCGCGATGCCTTCATACTCGTGATAGGCGAGATCGTGCCGGGCGATCAGCGCGGTCTGGGTGATCGGCATCAGCCCCTCGGTCATGGCGCTGACGGCCTGGCCGGCGCGGGTGTGGACGTGCATCACCGCATGGGCATCGTCGCGCGCCATGTGGATCGCCGAATGGATGGTAAAGCCGGCCGGGTTGGTGATGTAGGGGGTTTCGATCACCGGATGCCCCTCGACATCGATCTTGACGAGCGACGAGGCGGTGATCTCCTCGAACATCAGATTATACGGGTTGATCAGGAAATGATGCTCCGGCCCCGGAATCCGAGCCGACAAATGGGTGAAGATCAGATCGTCCCAGCCATAGAGCGCAACCAGCCGATAGGCGGCGGCAAGGTCGACGCGGATCTGCCATTCCTCCGCCGACACCTGGTCCTTGACGTTGGCGACCGGCTTCAATTGCGTTGCCATGCTGCGATTCCCCAATCTGGTTTGGGCTAGTGTGCGACATTTTCCCGCGCGCGGGAATAGGCGCCTGTCCGGCAGGCGTCGGAACAGTGGCGGACATTGTCCCAGTCGCGGGCCCATTTCTTGCGCCAGGCGAACGGCCGGCCGCAGGTGGCGCAGTCCTTTGTCGGCAGGTCGGCCTTGCGGCGCATCTTCGGCACGAGTTAGCTACCTTTAACTTGTCACAATCGCCGCCTAGGCAGCAATGACAGCCAGCATAGCCGGGGAGCCACCATGCGTCTTGATCTCGATCGTCGCGCCTTTCTGACCGCGAGCGCCGCGGGGCTGCTGCTGCCGGCACGGCCGGCGCTGGCCGGGCTGTGGGCCGACAAGGGCTTTACCCATGGCGTCGCATCGGGCGCGCCGGGGGCCGATTCGATCACGCTGTGGACGCGCTATGCCAGCGCCGATGGCCGCGACGCGGTCCTGAAGGTCGATGTCGCCACCGATGCCGGCATGGGCAACATCATCAAGCGCGGCGAGGCCAGCGCCGGCCCGGCCAGCTGGGGCACCGCCCAGGCGACGATCACCGGCCTGCCGCCCGGCGGCTGGGTCTTCTATCGCTTCACCGCCCCCGATGGCAGCGTGTCGCCGACGGGCCGCACCCGCACGCTGCCGGTCGGCCCGCTGGCGCGCTTCAACATTGCGGTGTTCAGCTGCGCCAACAAACCGTTCGGCTGGTTCAACGCCTATGCCCATGCCGCGGCACGCAACGATATCGATCTGGTCGTCCACACCGGCGACTATATCTACGAATATGCCCGCGGTACCTATCCTAGCGCCGCC
>JBBQKM010000382.1:0-2576 GCA_038326915.1 Sphingomonadales bacterium | reverse complement strand
AACGGCCTGCTTGGCAGCTTGGGTGCCCGCTCGCGTCATTGGGGGTGTTGGGGTCCGGGCCTGCGCCGGTATGACTGACGGCCGCTACTGCGACAGGCCTGCCGTTACCGTCACCTCGTCGTCATCGTCGATGCGCAGCTGCGGCGGCAGCGTGTTCGGCTGCAGCGGTGGCGGCGCCACCACCGGCCGCGGCGCCAGCTTGATGCCGGCGGCGCCGGGCATGCCGGGGAATTTCGGCCACAGATTGGATGCCAGCGCATCCATGCTCGCCGGTTTCACGCCGTCGCGAAGCTGGTACATCCAGTAATTGCGCAGCACGACCTCGACATAGTGGCGCGTTTCCTTGAACGGGATCGATTCGATGAACAGCAGCGGATCGCCGCGATCATCAAGGCTGGCATTCCAGCGCTGCACCGATCCCGGCCCGGCATTATAGGCAGCGACGACCTTGGGCAGCAGGCCCTGGGTATAGCTCATGTCGCGCAGCGCCTCGAGATAGGTCTGGCCGACTTCGATGTTGAACGCCGGATCGGCGAGATCGCCGACGACACCCGCTGAACCCGCGGCGATCGCCGATTCGGTCATTTCGGCCTTCACCTGCCGCGCCGTGCCCGGCATCAGCTGCATGATGCCCTTGGCACCGGCGCGCGACGTCGCGGTCGTGATGAAGGTCGATTCCTGCAGGGCATGGGCGAACACCAGCCCGCGATCGACGCGCCAGCCGCGCGCCGGCACCCAATCCGGCGCCGGATAGCGCGCCGACAGCGGCGCCTCGATGCCGACCGGCGGTCGCACCGCCAGCTGGTACTGCGTCGCCGGCAGGCCGAGCCGTGCGGCAAGGCGGAGCAGGGCGGGGTAATCGGCGTCGGGCGCGGTCTGCGCCAGATAGCGCAGTTCACGATCGCCGAGCCCGATCTGGCCGATCTCGATCAGCGCGGCGGCGCGCTTGGCACCGGGAATCGTCTTCAGATGGTTCCAGTCGGCGGTAATGAAATCGGGCTCCGCCCAATCCTGCGCGGGCGCCAGCCCGAGCGTGCGGCGGGCGAGCAGGCCATAGAAATTATTGGGCGTCTTTGCCGCCGCCTCGAGCCGTTCGGCGACGAGTTCCGGCCGCCCGGCCGCCAGATGCGCGCGGCTGGCCCAATAGTGCGCCGCGGCGGCAAGGTCGCTGGCGGGGGATTTGGTGGCGACCTGGTCGAACGACCGCGCGGCGGCCTCATATTGGCTCGACCGGAATGCCGCCAGCCCGGCGGTCCAGGCGCCCAGCGCCGGCCATTGCGCGTTGCCATAGCCACTTGCCTTGGCAGCTTCCTGCGCAAGGCGCAGCGCGGCGGCATTGTCGTTGGCGGCGTAATAGCTCCAGGCGATGCGATGCGCCCATTGGCTGCGCGCCAGCGGCGACAGCGACCCGGCATCGGCGAGCCAGCGGGTTTCAGCCTCGAAATTGCGGTCGGCGGCGAGCAGCGCCTTGATCGCGGCGCCGGTGCTGGCGTCGATGGGTCCGCTGTCGGTCTTCGCGGCCTGGTAGCTGGCGGTGCGGAATGGCCGCAGCGTCGGCAGCAGCGGCAGCGGCGCCGTATCGGCCCCCGGCAATTTCGCCGCCATCTGGGCGATGCGCTGCGCCTGCGGCAGGTTGCGATAGGCTTCAAGCCACACGGCAAGTTCCTGCCGGCTGAGCTTGCCCGTCGAGCCACGCGCGATCATCAGCTGGGCGCGCGCGGTTTCGGTCAGCAGGCCATTGCCGACGGCGGCGAGGCCGTTTTCGGCGGCCGTATAGCGTCCGGATTCGATGTCGAGGAAAATCTGGCGATAGGCAGCCCGGTCGGCGGGCGACAATTGCGGCGGCACGGCGCGCTGGCGGGCGGTGATGCCGGGCCGATCGGCGGTCACGGTGAGCACGGTATCGCCGGGGTCGGCGAGATTTTCGGCGCCGGCGGCGGTGCCGATCAACGCAGCGGACAGCAGCAGATATTTCATCATGGCAGGGCAATCCGCGCCGCAAAGGCCTGGAGATCGGCCCAGGCGAGGCGCTTCATTTCGGGTTGGTTGAGCAACTGGCGCGGGTGGAAGGTGGCGAGCAGCGGGATGCCATCGACTGCCAGCCACTGGCCACGCAGGCTGTTGAGGCCCCGGGCATCGCCGGCCAGCGCCGCAGCGGCCTGGCCGAGCGCCAGGATGAAGCGCGGCCGCGCCAGCACCAGCGCGCGCGCCACGAACGGCGCAAACGCGGCGATTTCGTCGGGCCGTGGCGCGCGGCTGCCAGTCAGCGGCCAGGGCACGACATGGCCGATGGCATGATCCGCCGGCGCCAGCCCGATGGCGGCGAGCATCCTTTCCCGCAAGCGCGCCGCCGGGCTGCCGTCGGGTTCAGGCTGGTCGCAGAGCACGGCAACCGCGGTATCTGGGGCGCCGCGCCACAGCTGCGGCGTGATGCCGGCGCGGCGCAGCGGATGGGCATATTCGGCAAGCGCCGCTTCGAGGGCGGCAAGGTCGGGAGAAGCGGCGGCGATCCCGGCGGACGCATCGCTGGCCACAGCCGGCCGCGCCGGTGCCGGGGTGGCAGCGCGCGCGACGAC
>JBBQKM010000381.1:0-2584 GCA_038326915.1 Sphingomonadales bacterium | reverse complement strand
GGCGTGACCGACCAGACGACATAATAGCCGACAAAGCAGGCCATCACGAAGATGGAGAAGATCGAGAGGAATTCCATGATGCTATACCCTCAGGCCGAAAGGCGTTCGTGGACGACCTTGCCGCCCTCGGTCAGCTTGATGCCCTTGACGATCTCGTCATCGGCGGCGAACGCCGCGATCTTGGCGTCCTTGTCCCAGAACGCGTTGACGAGGTTGAAGACGTTGCGCGAATAAAGCGCCGAGGCATCGGCCGCGAGCCGGCCGGCGGCGTTCTTGTGGCCGATGATCTTGACGCCATGGACGACCGCGATCTCGCCGACCTTCGAACCTTCAACATTGCCGCCGCTTTCGACGGCGAGATCGACGACGACGCTGCCCGGCCGCATCGACGCCAGTTGCGCGTCGCTGATCAACCGCGGTGCCGGGCGGCCGGGGATGAGCGCGGTGGTGATGACGATGTCCTGCTTGGCGATGTGGCTCGACACCAGTGCTGCCTGCGCCGCCTTGTATTCATCCGACATTTCGGTGGCATAGCCGCCGCTGCCTTCGCCTTCGATACCCTTGACGTTCTCGACGAAGATCGCCTTGGCGCCGAGCGATTCGATCTGTTCCTTGGTCGCCGAGCGCACGTCGGTCGCCGACACCAGCGCCCCCAGGCGCCGCGCCGTGGCGATCGCCTGCAGGCCGGCACCGCCGACCCCCATGACGAACACCCGTGCTGCCGAAATCGTGCCGGCTGCGGTCATCATCATCGGAAAGGCGCGGCCATAGGCCTCTGCAGCGTCGATCACCGCCTTGTAGCCGGCAAGGTTCGACTGCGACGACAGCACGTCCATCGATTGCGCGCGGGTGATGCGCGGCATGAATTCCATCGCCATCGCGGTCACGCCGGCGGCGGCATAGCCATCGATGCGGGCGCGATCGGCAAACGGCGACAGGATGGCGGCGAGCAGCGTCCCCGCCTTGACGCCGGGCAGGTCGGCAGCGGCCGGCCCCTGCACGCCAATGATCAGATCGGCATCGGCGATGGTCGCGGCGCGATCGCCCACGGTCGCACCGGCTTCGGCATAGGCAGCGTCGGAGATGTTCGCCCCTGCCCCGGCCCCGGCTTCGACCGCCAGGGTCGCACCGAGCCCAATGAATTTCTTGATGGTTTCCGGCGTGGCGGCGACGCGGGGTTCAGCGTCGGCGGTTTCGCGCAACACGGCGATTTTCATTCTCGACCCTTTTTGACTGGTGCGCTGGGGCTGGCGATCAATGGACCAGCAGGACGGCCATCAGGATCAGCGCGATCGCGATCACGATGACAGCCCATTTGGTCACCGTCATGAACGATTCATAGGTTGCCCGGTTGTCGGTTCCCGGCGTCGTCCCATCTGTCGGCTCGTTGCCGTCGTTCGCCATGGCCATTCCCGTTGTCATGTATCAGCGCCCCTCGCGCGTTTGCCCCATAGCAGATGCTACACTGCTGTGAAGATGTCACGCTGCATTGCACAAGCTGACGGTTCCGCGAGGGGCCTGGCTACGCCTGCGCCGCGCGCCAGATCGCCAGCGCCTGCACGGTTTCCGCGACATCATGGACGCGCACCATCTGCACCCCGCATGCCGCAGCGTGGAGCGCCAGCGCCAGGCTGCCGGGCAGGCGCTGGTCCGGTGCAATATCGCCATTGAAAGTGGCGTCTTTCGACGCGGCAATGCGCGCGATCAGCTGCTTGCGGCTCGCGCCGAGCAGGATCGGCACGCCGAGCCCGTGAAACAGCGTCAGCCCGCGCAGCAGCGCCAGATTGTGCGACAGGTCCTTGCCGAAACCGATGCCGGGATCGACGATGATCCGGTCGCGCGCGATGCCCGCCGCCTCACACGCCGCAATCCGCGCCGCCAGCCAGTCATAGACATCGAGCAGCGCGTCGCCATAGCGCGGCGCATCCTGCATCGTCGCTGGCGTGCCCTGCGCGTGCATCAGCACCACCGGGCAGCCGCGCGCCGCCACCAGCGCCAGTGCCTCTGGGTCATGCTGCAGCGCCGACACATCATTGACCAGTGCGGCGCCGGCATCGATCGCATCGGCCATCACCGCCGCCTTGCGCGTGTCGATGCTCCAGTTGAGCCTGGCGAGGCCCGGCAGCACCGCCGCCAATCGCGCGCGTTCGGTCGCCAGATCGACGACCGGCGCGCGCGGCCGCGTCGATTCGGCGCCGACGTCGATGATATCGGCCCCTGCCGCCGCCATCGCCCGCGCCGCCGCTATCGCCACGTCGGGCGCGGCGTGACGGCCGCCATCCGAAAAACTGTCGGGCGTGACGTTGAGGATGCCCATCACCGCAGTACGATCCTGCGGCAGCCCGGCGATCGGCGCGCGCGGCGCGGTCAGCCGCGCCAGCACATCGGCATCTATGCTGGCGGCATCGACGACCCGCGCTGGCGCCCCCCGCGCCAGCACCGCGACGCGCGCAAAGCGTAATGGCCCGCCGGCCAGCGGCAACCCGTCACCGAGCGCCACCGGCCGGAAATCGGGGCCTACCAGACCTTCACCCGCACGGCCGGCGCCAGGTAATAGGCCTCACCCGGCTTGGCATCGAACGCC
>JBBQKM010000380.1:0-2588 GCA_038326915.1 Sphingomonadales bacterium | reverse complement strand
TAGGCGGCGGCGCAATCGGCAAAAATCGTGTCGCCGCCGACCGGCGGGATGACCTTGCCGTGCAGGATCGTCGCCGCTGGCGGCTGCGGCTGGAAACTCCAGTCGCTGTGCCTGCCGGCGCCGAAATTGGGCGCAGTTTCGTCGGCCTCGCGGCGCAGCTCGAGGATGTGCGGCCGGCCGGGCAGCGGCTTGATGAACGGGTCTTCGCCGAAATCGCCGAACTGGCGGGTGAACGCCTCCTGCGCGTCGAGAGTCAGCGGCTGGCCCGGAAACGACAGCACGGCGTGCGCTGCCCAAGCGGCCTTGACCGCTGCCAGTGTATCCGCGGGCAGGGGGGCCGACAGGTCGACGCCGGTGACGATGGCGCCGAAACCCGATGGCTGCGGGGTGACGATCATGCCAGCCGCGCCGTTGCGCGCGCCTGCCAGTCGGCCAGCGCCGCCAGCGCTTCAGGCGGCTTGATGTCGATCCAGCCGGCGAAATCGACGATCGTCAGCAGCGCGATGTCAGCGAGCGTGAACCGGTCACCGGCGAGCCATTGCCGGCCCTGCAATGCGGTGTCGAACCAGGCGAACGCCGTTTGGGCATTGGCGCGCGCGGCCTCGCCCATCGCCGGGATCTGCTGGACAAGTTTGGCGGTGAACGGATGGCCATGCTGCCAGGCGAGGCTGACCGGCGTGCCGAGCACGGCTTCGGCGCGGCGGATCCACATGTCGGTTTCGGCGCGTTCGAATGGCGTCGTGCCGAGCAGCGGCGGTTCGGGGTGGAGGTCGTCGAGATAGCGGCAGATGCTGATGGTTTCGGCGAGCACAGTGCCGTCGTCGAGTTCGAGGAACGGCACCTGACCGCGTGGATTCATCGCCAGCACGGCGTCGGATTTGTGCTCGCGCTTGAGCAGCGACAGATCGGTCGCCGGCAGCTCCAGCCCCTTGGCCTTGAGGAACAGCCGCACCCGGCGCGGATTCGGTGCCGGGTCGGGCGCGGTCCACAGCATCATTGGCTCGTCTCCCCACCGTGTTTTGCCCGACACTAGCCGCGGCGCCACTGGAATTACAGCCCGATTGGCGGCACAACCGGGCCATGATCGAAACCGCCATCAAGACCGATACCGATACCATCGCGATGATCGAGCGGCTCGACGACCGGTTGCGCTGGCTGTCGGCGTGGATGATCCACAATGCCAATCATTTGCGGCCCAGCCGCGACGGCGTGAAGGTCGGCGGCCACCAGGCCAGCTGCGCGTCGATGTCGACGATCATGGCCAGCCTGTACTTCGCCGGGCTCGGCCGCAACGACCGGGTGGCGGTAAAGCCGCACGCCGGGCCGCTGCTCCACGCCATCCACTACATGCTCGGCAACGAACCGCTCGAAAAGCTGCAGAATTTTCGCGGCTTTCACGGCGTGCAAAGCTATCCCAGCCGCACCAAGGACGTGATCCCCATTGATTTTTCCACCGGCAGCGTCGGGCTCGGCGTCGCCGTCACCGCCTTTGCGTCGTTGGTGCAGGACTATCTGATCGCCCATGGCCGGCTGGCGGAAAGCGACGCCGGCCGCATGATCGCGCTGATGGGCGATGCCGAATTGGATGAAGGCAATATCTATGAATGCCTGATCGAAGGCTACAAGCACGATATCCGCAACTGCTGGTGGATCGTCGACTACAATCGCCAGTCGCTCGACCATACCACTGCCGACCGCATGTTCCGGCGTTTCGACGACATTTTCGAAACCTGCGGCTGGCGGGTCATCACGCTGAAGCACGGCCGCCGGCAGAAGGCGGCGTTCGCCGAACCCGGCGGCGCGGCGCTGGAAGCCTGGATCGATGGCTGCCCCAATGTCGATTATGCGGCGCTGACCTATCAGGGCGGGGCGGCCTGGCGGGCGCGGCTGACGGCCGATATCGGTGGCAGGCGTGGGCTGGCGGCGCTGCTGGCGCGGCGCGACGACGATGAACTGGCGCGGCTGATGACCGACCTGGGCGGCCATTGCGTCGAATCGCTGCTCGGCGCCTATGCCGAGGCGGCGAGCAGCGATCGCCCGGCGCTGATCATCGCCTATACCGTCAAGGGCAAGGGCCTGCCGCTGGCTGGGCACAAGGACAATCACGCCGGCCAGATGAACGCGCCGCAGATGGCGACGCTGCGCCAGTCGCTGGGGATTGCCGAAGGCGACGAATGGGCGCTCTGGGCGGGGCTGGGCGACAACCAGGCGGCGGCGCTGCAGGCCTTTGTGCGCGCGTCGCCGGCGGCGCAACTGCCGCGCGATCGCGCCTTTGCGGCGGTAGAAGTGCCCGCAATCCCGGCGCCGGAGGGCGACGAGCAATCGACCCAGGCGGCGTTCGGCCGGGTGCTGCTCGATATCGCCAAGGCCGGCGGGCCGCTGGCCGATGCGATCGTCACGACCTCGCCCGATGTCACGGTTTCGACCAACCTCGGCCCCTGGGTCAACGCCCGCGGGCTGTTCCGGCGCGCGGCGCTCGCCGATGTATTTCGCGCGGCGAAAATCCCGAGTCCCCAGAAATGGAGCGGTGACGACGCCGGCCAGCACATCGAGCTCGGCATCGCGGAGAACAATCTTTTCCTCATGTT
>JBBQKM010000379.1:0-2602 GCA_038326915.1 Sphingomonadales bacterium | reverse complement strand
CCTAAACCGCCTCGACCATCCGCACTTCATACGCTGCCGCACGCAACGCCTCGAGCAGCCGTTGCAGGTGGTCGGCGTCGCGCGTCTCGCATTCGATCTCGGCGATCAGCCCCTTGGCCGGCAGGCTGGTGAAGACGCGCTGGTGATAGACTTCGAGGATATTGACCTGCTGCTGGTCGAAGATCCGCGCCACCTCGAACAACTGCCCCGGGCGATCCTTGAGCCGGATGCGCAGCCGCGCCAGCCGCCCCGATCGCGCCAGCTCGCGCAGCAGCACATTGGCGAGCAGCCGCGTGTCGATATTGCCGCCACACAGCACCAGGCCGACCTTGGTGCCGCGAAACCGCCGCGGATGCGCCAGCAACGCCGACAGGCCCGCGGCGCCGGCGCCTTCGACAACGGTCTTTTCGATGTTGAGCAGCATCGCGACGCCGCGTTCGAGATCGCGTTCGCCGACCAGCACGATATCGTCGACCAGCGCGCGGACGACCTGCGATGTCAGCTTGCCCGGCGTCTTGACGGCGATGCCTTCGGCCAGCGTGTCGCCATCGCAGACGCTGTTCTCGTTCTTCAGGAACGCATACATCGACGGATACAGCTCGGCCTGGACACCGATGACATCGATGGCGGGATTGCGCGCCTTGGCAACGGTGGCGATGCCCGAAATCAGCCCGCCGCCGCCGATCGGCACGACCAGTGTATCGAGGTCGGGAACGGCGTCGAGCATTTCGAGGCCGACCGTGCCCTGGCCCGCCATGACCAGCGGATCGTCGAAGGGATGGACGAAGACAAAGCCCTTTTTCGCCGCCAGTTCATGGGCATGCGCGCTGGCTTCCTCGAATTTCTCGCCGAACAGCACGACATGGGCGCCGTGCCCTTCGGTCTGCTGGACCTTCACCACCGGCGTGAATTTCGGCATGACGATCGTCGCCGGGATGCCGAGGCGTTTCGCGCCATAGGCAAGGCCCTGGGCGTGGTTACCGGCCGATGCCGCGATGACGCCGCGGGCGCGTTCCTCCGCCGTCAGGCTGAGCAACTTGTTGAGCGCGCCGCGTTCCTTGTAGGCGGCGGTGAATTGCAGGTTTTCGAATTTCAGCCACACATCGGCGCCGGTCAGGTCCGAAAGCGTCTGGCTGCGCAGGCAGGGCGTGTGGATGACCGAACCGGCAATCGCCCGCGCGGCCGCCTCGACATCGGCAAGCGCGATCGGCAGGGCGGCGGTTTCGGCCGCAGGAGCAGTGGCGGTGGTCATCGCGGTCTGTTAGCGGTCCCGGCGAGCGCGCGCAAATGCCGCGCGCAACCCCAGCGAGGCCTGCCATGGTGCGTCCGCCCATCCACCGCGAGAACCATGCCCTTGAACGCGTCGGCTGGCTGCGCGCCGGCGTGCTTGGCGCCAACGACGGCATCCTGTCGACCGCCAGCCTGATCGTCGGCATCGCTGCCGCCAACGCGCCGCCGCAGCAGATCTTGCTCACCGGCATTGCCGGTCTGGTCGCCGGGGCGATGTCGATGGCGGCGGGCGAATATGTCTCGGTCTCGTCGCAGGCCGATTCGGAACGCCATAATCTTGCCCGCGAGGCTGCGGAACTTTCGGCGGATACCGATGCCGAACACGCCGAGCTTGCCGCCATTTATGTGGCCCGTGGTCTTGCCCCCGATCTGGCGCGCGACGTCGCTGCGCAGTTGATGGCGCATGACGCGCTGGGTGCCCATGCCCGCGACGAACTCGGGCTGACCGAGGCGCTGGCAGCGCGGCCGGTACAGGCGGCGCTGACGTCGGCAATCGCCTTTGCCGTCGGCGCTGCGCTGCCGCTGGTGACGGCGCTGGTTGCCCCCGAAGCCCATGTCGCGCTGGCTGTGACCCTGGGGTCGATTGCCGGGCTGGCGGGTCTCGGTGTCCTCGGCGCCCGGCTTGGCGGTGCCACGGTGCTGCGGCCGACGCTCCGCGTGGTGTTCTGGGGCGCCGTCGCGATGGCGGTGACGGCCGCGATCGGGCGGCTGTTCGGCGCGGTGGTGTGATCGGCGCGGCCAGCGCAGCCGAGTGATGACAGGCCGGCGATTGCGGTTAAAAGCGGCGCCAACCCTTCGCCACCACCTGAAAGCTCGAATCGATGCGCATCACCTTCCTCGGCCTCGGCATCATGGGCGGGCCGATCGCGCGCCACCTTGCCGCCGCCGGCCATGATGTCACCGTTTACAACCGCACGCCGGCAAAGGCTGCAGCCTGGGTGGCGGCGCACGGCGGCCGCGCCGCCGCGACCCCGGCGCGCGCCGCCGCCGGGCCCCTCCTGCTCGGCCGCCACCTGGTCGTCACCACCGGAACCGGCGTGTGGGCCATCGACTCGGCGGCCGCGTCATGACCACGCTCGAACCCGGCCCAGAGGCCACCGACGCGCCGCCAGTCGGCCCGCGGCCCGATGCCGACGTCGTCCGGCGCCGGGCCACGCAGATCCTGGCTGCGGCCGGCGGCGGGCTGCTGCGCGACTTCATCTGGGCCGACCTCAAGGGCGGGGCCATCCGGCTCAAGGGCCTCACGGCGCCGATGCGGGCGCTGTGCATCGCCGCCATGGTGGCCGTGTTCGGGATGATGGGCGTGTTCATC
>JBBQKM010000378.1:0-2608 GCA_038326915.1 Sphingomonadales bacterium | reverse complement strand
CCTGCAGCACGCGGTGGTGTGACTTGTCATAGGCGATCAGGCAGTCGAGGCCGCCGCGGGCGGGGCCGATGTACAGGTCCTTGGTCCCGGAACGGGCGACGATGGCGTCACGAAACTCAGCCGGAATCGACAGGCGATTCTTCGTGTCGACCGCGTTCAGCGCATAACCAATGAAGGAATCGTCCGACACCCAACCGCCCCAGCAACGAGGGTGGGCGGCCGTGCTGCAGACGTTACCGGTTAAATCCGGCCCTACGCTTCAACCTGGCCACGCAATGACGTTCCCGCCCTCATTGTGGACAAGCTGTATCATGGGAAACCGTGGGTCTCAATGGAGAATCATGGGCTGGGGGTGCGATTCATGGGGATATCCATGGGCAAACGGCATGAGTTTTACATCCGTTCCGGTTTTGATCCGGGCGGACGAATCTGTGGATAAGTTTGTGGTCAATTGTCGGCGAGGGCCGGGAAAAACCCGGACAAGGCCGCCGGCGTGCGGCAGCCACCGATTCGGCCCGCGAACGAAAGCCCCGCAGCGCGCACGCCGCGGCCACGATCAGGTGCGCGATGGCTTCGGTGCGGCCTGGCGCGGCTGGCCCTTGGCATCGAACGCCGCCGGGCCCGGCCCCGGCGCGACGCCGAGCACGGCCAGTGGTTCGCCCTGCGAATCGACGGGCGCAGCCGAAGCGCCGGGACGCATGCCGGCGGACGCGACGAGGAACAGCAGGAAAATCGCCGCCAGCCCGGTCAGGCCCCAGCGCACGCGTTGGGCAGCCGCAACCCCGATCAACCGATCGGCGGCACGCATGGCAGCATATCGCCCGCTGGCGACTGCTTCAGCAGACTGCTGATTGCCGGTACGGCGGTTCAGCAAAGACATCGACCCTCGCATTCCAGTCGTTGCACCACCCCGGATCGTTGCCGGGGCAGCATGGCCACCCGGACCGGCGATTGCCGACCCAGGCGCCACGAGACGTGCGCGTTAGAAACGACGATATAAGTATTTGCGGGCCAAGTGTCGATACGTCGCTTGACGTAACGATCAGGCGATGGCGTCCAGCCCCTTGGCGAGCAGCCATTCCGGGTTGTAAATCGTTGAAAGATAACGCAGGCCGGAATCGCAAAGAATCGTCACAATTGTGTTGCCCGGGCCCATTTGTCGCGCCAACCGCACCGCGCCGGCGACATTTATCCCCGACGACAGCCCCAGGCACAGCCCTTCTTCGGCATTCAGGCGTCGCACCCAGTGCAGCCCTTCGGCGTCGGGAATGCGATACTGGGCATCGACGGTCAGGCCTTCCAGATTGGCGGTGATCCGGCTCTGGCCGATGCCTTCCGACACGCTCGACCCCTCGCCGCGCAATTCGCCATGGGCGAACCAGTTGTAGAGCGCGGCGCCCTCGGGATCGGTCAGCGCGATCTGCACGGCGGGATTTTCGGCGCGCAGCCCCATCGCCACGCCGGCCAGCGTGCCGCCGGTGCCGCAGGCGCAGGTAAAACCGGTGACGCTGCCGCCGGTCTGCGCCCAGATCTCGGGCGCGGTCGTCTTGATGTGCGCCATGCGGTTGGCGACATTGTCGAACTGGTTGGCCCAGACGGCGCCGGGGGTTTCCTCGGCCAGCCGCCGCGACGTGTGGACATAGTGGCAGGGGTTCGAATAGGGCGCCGCCGGCACCAGCACGAGCTCGGCCCCCAAGGCGCGCAGCGTGTCCTGTTTCTCGCGGCTTTGGGTTTCGGGCATGACGATGATGGTCTTGTACCCGCGCGCACTGGCGACGACGGCGAGGCCGATGCCGGTGTTGCCCGCCGTGCCTTCGACGATGGTGCCGCCGGGCAGCAGCGCGCCGCGACGCTCGGCATCCTCGATGATGAACAGCGCGGCGCGATCCTTGACGCTGCCGCCGGGATTGAGAAACTCCGCCTTGCCGAGAATCGTGCAGCCGGTTTCGGCGCTCGGTCCGCGCAACGTGACCAGCGGCGTGTTGCCGATAAGGGCGATGATGTCGGGGACCGGTGCGGACATGGCCGTGGCTTACTGCCCGATTTGGGCAGGGGCAAGGAAGCTCTGGTTTTGATGCGGCAAGGGGCGCTAGAACCATCGCGATGACAGGCGCCCCCCCAAAATCGCTGGTCGGCATGCTGTGGCTGGCGGCGCTGCTTGCCGGCTGTGGCCCGCAACAGCCCGAAGGCGCGCGGCTGGCGGTCACCATCGTCGGCAGTGGCGACCAGCCCGCCGGCCTCGCGCGCCAACTGGAGGCCGAAGCAACGCAGCCGACCTTGGTTGCGCGCGATGGCAGCGGGCAGACGGTCGCCGGCCTCGCTACCAGCTGGCGCTTTGTCGATGACGGCCGAAGCCTGATCCTGCGGCTGCGCCCGGCGAAATGGAGCGACGGCACGCCGCTGGTGGCCGCCGATGTCGTCGCCAGCTTTCGCCGCGCCGCCGCGCGCCGCGACCCGGCGGTGGCCGCAGCCGGCATCGCCAATGCCGACGCCATCGGCGCGCGCCGGCTGCCCGCGGCGAGGCTGGGGGTGCTGGCGCCGATCGCCCGGGTGGTCGAAATCCGCCTCGCTGCGCCGTCGCCGATGCTGCTCGGCTGGCTCGCCGAGC
>JBBQKM010000377.1:0-2667 GCA_038326915.1 Sphingomonadales bacterium | reverse complement strand
GATACCGCCGCTGGTGCCGGACAGGCCGAACGGGAATTTCTCGCCTTCCTCGGCGATGCCCAGCGCCCATTCGGCAGAATCATAATTGTTGATGTCCGCGCCCTGCAACTTGTCGCGGGGCAGGCAATCGAGCAGCCGCTTAGATGTGGCATAGACGCGGCGATCCTCGTCTTCGCCGGCGGGAGACAGGTCGCCAAGCTTGCCGGCGAGCGCAGCGTTGTCGCCGCGATCCGCGCCCAGCAGGGTTGCCGTTTCGGGAACGCGTTGCAGGATGGCATCGGCAATGACCTTGAGCGCAGCGGCCAGAACACCATCGCCCGCCGGGGCAGCGGCAGCGCGCGCGGTTGCAGGCAGCAGGGTAAACGCGCCCGCGGTGGCGGCGCCGCCAAGCAGCGCGCGCCGAGTGGCATTGAAATTCAGCATGTAACGGTAAACCCCTTCAAGTCATTATGGCCGGCGGCACGATGGCCGGTTCGACGGTGGTCGGATATTCCTTGCCGCGCAGGCCGCGGGCAAACAGCAACCGGTCGGCGCCCTTGAAACCCAGGCGCCAGATGATCGAGCCATAGACGCCCAGAATGATGAAGGGCCCGATCGCGAGCTGCGCCCATTCGGGCGCGCGCAGCATCGCAAGCCCGGCGGCGATCGCCGGCACGGCGGCCAGCGGCATGATCCAGCGCCAGCCGGCGACGCTGGCACCGAGCCGCCGCGACAACAGCCGGGTCTTGACCAGTGTCAGCAGCAGCGCCGACACGGCGAGCCCGGCGGCGGCGCCGACGCCGCCGTAGCGCGGCACCAGAAGCAGGCTGATGCCGATCTGGACCAGGATGCCGACCAGCGACCACATCAGGTTCCTGTTGCGCGCGACATAGATGAGCGCCGATTCGGCGACGGCCGCCTGTGCTGCCAGAAGTTCGACCACCAGCAGCACGATGAGCACCAGCGCGCCGCTGGCGAACACCGGCCCGAACAGCCCCATGCCGGCCTGCCCCGACAGGCCGAGCGCCAGCACGACACCCAGTTGCGCGGCACCGACCCAGAAACTGATCTGGCGGACGTGCGCTGCGACCTTGACGATGTTGCCGGCAGCAAGATTGGTGGTGAGCACCGGCGCCAGGATCGGATCGAACGACGATTTCAGCCGCTGCGGCAGCGACGCGATCTGCTGCGCGACATAATAGATGCCGACGATTTCGGGGCTGGCGAAGCGGCCGAGGATGAAGATGTCGAGGCGCCGCGCGCCCCATTCGGCGATATCGGCACCGGCAAGCGGCAGGTTGAGCCGCGCCAGCCGCCAGATCCGGCCCGGATCGACGTGCCAGTGCGGCGCCCAGCCGAACTGGCGGAACGCCGGCCACAGCGAGGCGATGGCGGCAGCGACCATCGACAGGACATAGGCGATGATCAGCCCGTCAGGCTTCAGCATCGTGAACGCCAGCGCCAGCGCGGCGAGGCTGAGCGTCCAGGGCTCGACCAGCGAGCGCGCCGTCACCGTGGCACCGATATTGTGGCGAAAGGCGAGGCCGGCGAGGCTGATGTCCGAAAGCACGATGGCGATGATGATCAGCGGAAACAGCCGGTCGAGACCGGTGATGTCGCCGCTTGGGAAGACAATGCGCGGCACCGCGATCAGCACGGCGGCGCCCAGTGCGGCGGCGAGCACCGAGACGAGCAGCGCATCGTAAAGCGAGTGCGCCTCGGCATGTTCGCGCGTATCCGCCGCGGCCCCGCGCAGCGCCATGTCTTCGGCAAGGCCGCGCTTCAGGCCGAGCGTCGCCAGCATCGCGACCAGCTCGACGACCATCGTCGCATAGGCGAAGCGCCCGAGCGCCGTCGCGCCATAAAGCCGCCCGGCGATGAACAGGAACGGAAAGCGCGCCGCCAGCCGCAACACATAGCCAAGGAAACTGGTGCGGCCGCCGCGGGCCAGCGCGGCGGTTTCGGCCGCGGCGCCAGCGTCAGCCGACATGCTCACCGTCAGCCGACATGCACGCGCCGGTAGCGGCCATGCAGGTAAAGCAGCGATTCGCGTTCCGGCGCCTGGCCGAAACGCGTCACCCGGCCCACAATGATGCGATGGTCGCCGCCATCGTGATCGGCGTGCAACGTGCAGGCGAACGCCGCCTTGGCCGCGCTGAGGATCGGCAGGCCGTCCCATTCCTCCCATTCCGCGTCGGCAAAACGGTCGATGCCCTTTTTGGTGAAGCGGTCAGCGACCGGCTGGCCATCGAGATCGAGGATGTTGATCGCAAAGCGCGCAGTATCGCGCAGCGCCGGCAGCGCCGATGCGGTGTTGGCCGGGCAGAACAGCAGCAGCGGCGGATCCAATGACACGCTGGTGAAGCTGTTGGCGGTCAGCCCGATGCGCGAGCCATCGGCGGTGCGCCCGGTGACGACGGTGACGCCGGTGGCAAAACAGCCAAAGGCATCGCGCAGCGTGCGGCTATCGAAGGGAGGTTCGGCGAGATTCATTGCGCGGCACCCCTAAGGCATCGCTGCGCCGGGTCAATGTGTGACGATGCGCCGAGCTGCGGTTCTGTGCCAGGTGTGGCCCAGTTGCCGGGGGCTGGCCAAGCCCCGTCGCCCCTGCGATATATCCGTTGGAACACAACGCACCCGAGGATCGATGCGCGTCCGCCTTGCTGCCCTGTTGCTGCTGCTCGCCCC
>JBBQKM010000376.1:0-2675 GCA_038326915.1 Sphingomonadales bacterium | reverse complement strand
GTGACGGTGCTCTATGCCGGCAAGGTGGTGGAGGAAGCCGACACCGCCGAACTTTTTGCAGCGCCAGGGCACCCCTACACGCGCGCGCTGATGGCCGCGACGCCGCGCTACACCGACCCCTTCGCCTCGTTGAAACCGGTTGATGACGCAGTGCTCGCCGGTCTCGCAGCCGAGATCGCCGGCGCCGACCGGGATTGGAAGGGCTCGCATGACTGAGCCCCTGTTCACGGTTTCGGGGCTGAAGGTCGCCCTCCCCGACATGGCCAACAAG
Source organism: Sphingomonadales bacterium (assembly GCA_038326915.1). Taxonomy (GTDB): domain Bacteria; phylum Pseudomonadota; class Alphaproteobacteria; order Sphingomonadales; family Sphingomonadaceae; genus Sandarakinorhabdus. The sequence goes on along the minus strand of JBBQKM010000376.1, from coordinate 2,404 downwards.
CCGGTGTTCGGCCGCGCGCCGATGGTGGAAATCCTGAAAGGCCTGGATTTCGCACTGCCGCGCCGATCGGTGACCGGCATTGTCGGCGAATCCGGCTCGGGCAAGTCGACGCTTGGACGCACGCTGGTTCGCCTGATTGAGCCCAGCAGCGGCAGCGTCATTTTTGATGGCCGCGACATCTCGCATCTGGGCGAGTCCGGACTCCGGCCGCTGCGGCGCAACCTGCAGATGATCTTCCAGGATCCGATGTCGTCGCTGAACCCGCGCCGCACCATCGGCGCGATTATCGCGGCGCCGCTGAAGCAGAACGGCCTCGGCGACAATCTCGCCGGTCGCGTCGCCGACGCGCTCAGGCGGGTCGGCTTGCCGCAAGATTTCGCGGGCCGCTATCGCCACCAGCTGTCGGGCGGCCAGCGTCAGCGCGTTGGAATCGCCCGCGCGCTGGCGCTGGAGCCGACATTCGTGCTCGCCGACGAGATCGTTTCGGGGCTCGACGTCTCGACCCAGGCGCAGATCCTAACCCTCCTGGAAAAACTCGCCGACGAAATGGGCCTGACCGTCGCCTTCATAAGCCACGACCTTTCGGTCATCCGGCGGCTGTGCAAGCAGGTGATCGTCATGCGCAACGGCCAGATCGTCGAAGCCGGCCCCACCGACGCGCTGTTCAGCGATCCGCAGCACGCCTACACGCGCGATCTCATCGCCGCTATTCCATTGCCGGAAATCGATGCCGATTGGCTCGGCGCGGAAACGAGGCTGGCGAAGTCGATGTAGTGGCACAGCCAGCAAAAATCCGAAGCGCGACCGGAGAATCGGGCGTCCCGGCCTCGCCTCTTTCATGCCCACCAGGGGAGAACTGACATGAGAAGCACAATTTGCGCAGGCACTTTTCTCGCTGCCTTGATCGCCGGAATTGGCGGCGCATCCGCCGATTCCATTCCCGGCATGCGCGGCCACGACCACACCGGCATAACAGTACCCGACATGCAGCAGGCGGTTTCCTTCTTCACCGACGTGGTCGGCTGCAAGAAGGCGATGTCGTTCGGGCCCTTCGCCGATGATAAGGGAACGTTCATGCAGGACGTGCTGGGCGTCGACCCGAAGGCGGTGATCGAGGAGATCACGCAGGTGCGCTGCGGCTTTGGGTCGAACATCGAACTGTTCAAATACACCGCTCCGGACCAGCAGGACGTCAAGCTCCGCAACAGCGACATTGGCGGCTATCACATCGCGCTCTACGTCGATGACGTAGCCGCCGCCAAGGCCTATCTGGATGGCAAGGGCATCGCCACCCGGATGGGACCGATACCGCTCGAGGAAGGCCCGGCCGCTGGCCAAACCATCCTCTATTTCCAGGCGCCCTGGGGCCTGCAGCTGGAAGCGATCAGCTATCCGGCCGGCATGGCCTATGAAAAAGGCGCGGAGACCGTGCTCTGGAGCCCCAAAGACCCCGCCAAGTAACCTGTCGGCGCCAGTCGGTCGGCAAATGGCTGGCTGGCGACGAATTGTTTTAATCATGAAACTTTATGCTTGAAATATATCCGCTCAAGCGCGATGGTGGCGGCATGAGTCATGAGGAGATCGCACGATGAAGGTTGCGGTTCTCGGCGGCGGGCCTGCCGGCCTCTACTTTGCCATTTCCATGAAGATTCGCAACTCGGCGCACGAGGTGACCGTCGTCGAGCGCAACCGTGCCGACGACACCTTTGGCTGGGGCGTCGTGCTTTCGGCCGAGACGCTTGAGAATCTCGGCCGCAACGATCCGGTCAGCGCCGTCTGGATCAAGCGCTACTTTGCCTATTGGGACGACATAGCCGTCATCCACAAGGGCGTGCGCACCGTGTCGACCGGCCACGGCTTCTGCGGGATTGGCCGCAAGCGGCTTTTGATGCTGCTGCAGCGGCGGGCGCGAGAACTCGGCGTCAACCTGCTGTTCGAGACCGACGTGCCGGATCCAAAGGCGTATATGGAAACGCACGATCTGGTGGTCGCCGCTGACGGCCTCAACTCGCGCGCCCGCGCGGCATTTCCAGAAGTGTTCAAGCCCGACATCGACACCCGCAAGTGCAAGTTCGTCTGGCTCGGCACCAAGCAGAAGTTCGACGACGCCTTCACCTTCATCTTCGAAGAGACCGAGCATGGCTGGGTATGGGCGCATGCCTACCAGTTCGATCCCGAGACCGCGACGTTCATCGTCGAATGCAGCGAGGAGACGTGGGAGCGTTTCGGCTTCGGCCAGATGACGCAGCAGGAATCGATTGCCGTCTGCGAGCGCATCTTCGCCAAACATCTCGGCGGGCACGCGCTGATGACCAACGCCAACCACATTCGCGGCTCTGCCTGGATCAATTTTCCGCGCGTGCTGTGCGAACGCTGGTCCTACAAGAACCTCGCCCTTATGGGC
>JBBQKM010000375.1:0-2678 GCA_038326915.1 Sphingomonadales bacterium | reverse complement strand
GGCCATTACGAGATGCGCGGCGAAAGCGGTGCGTTTGATGTGCACATCCCGGCCTTTGCGCTCGAGCATCCGACGTTGAAGCCCAGCGTCAACTGAAGCGATGAAACGCACCCACCTGCCATTGAACGCCCTGCGCGTGTTCGACGCGGCGGCGCGGCACCTGTCGTTCACCAAGGCGGCGGACGAACTCGCCGTCACGCCAGCCGCCGTCGGGCAGCAGATCCGCGCGCTCGAGGACACGCTGGGTGTCGTGCTGTTCAAGCGGATGACCCGCAACCTGGAATTGACCATCGAGGCGGAACGCTCGCTGCCGGCCTTGCGCGCCGGCTTCCTGAATTTCGAAGAAAGCGTCCGCATCCTGCAGGACGGCCAGGGATCGAAGGTGCTGACGATCGCCGCGCCGCGCGACTTTACGTCGAAATGGCTCAATGCCCGGCTGGCCTCCTATGCGGCGCAGCATGGCGATACGCGCTTTGTCATCGCGGCCATCGAAGGCGTGCCCGATTTCACCCAGGCCAATCTCGATCTCGCCATCGCGCTGTCGGGGGAGCCCGAGGCCGAGGGCATCCACGGCCGCACGCTGGCGCCGGAAATGCTGCAGCTGGTCGGCCCGCCCGGCGCCAATGCCGATGGCACGCGGATCGCGCATCCCGGCGATATCCAGGCGACCGGTCTGACCGTGGCCGATGCCGGGCTGGCGATCGATGCGGCGGCGGCGGGGCTGGGCAACGCGCTGGTGCCGATGACGCTGGCGGCGGCTGATCTGGCGGCAGGGCGTATCGTCGCACTTGCTGACCCCCAGCCTTCGGCCCAGGCCTATTGGCTGATGGCGCCGACGCCGCAATGGCGCCAGGCCAAGGTGCGCGGGCTGGTGGAGTTCCTGACGGGGCAGGTGTGACGGGCTGTGAAATTCCGACACAATGTTAACAATCCTGCGGCGTTCTTGAAATTGTGCGCCATCATGAAAACGTCTATGGGGCGAATTCCAACCAACCCGAGAGGCCGCATGACCAAGTTTGCTTTTGCCACGATCGCCGCCGCCATGGTGTCGGCCGCTGCCCTGTCGACCCCGGCTGCCGCCGCCGGTGACGCCGCCAAGGGCGCGATTGTCTTCAACCAGTGCAAGGTCTGCCATGTCACCGACAAGGGCGTGAACCGCGTTGGCCCGTCGCTGTTCGGCGTTGTCGGCCGCAAGGCCGGCACCGTTCCGGGCTATACCTATTCGGCCGCCAACAAGAACAGCGGCCTGACCTGGACCGAAGCGCAGCTTAACACCTATCTCGAAGCGCCGCAGAAGGTCGTCAAGGGCACCAAGATGGCGTTCGCCGGTCTGAAGAAGCCGGAAGATCGCGCCAATGTGATCGCGTTCCTCGCAACGAAGAAGTGAGCAGCGCCGCGCGTGCGTAGCGGCGTGATTGCAAAGCAATCGCCTGCTACGCGCCGACAGGCGCAATCACGGCCGGCGGGGCGGTTGGCCTAAAGCCAACCGAACCCGTCCGACGCCAGCATGGGCTTTGCCCATGCCCTTCCTTTTCTGAAGACGGCCAGCGGGGCAAACCCTCGCTGGCCATTTTCACGACTGAAACAAAACGCATGGGCAAAGCCCATGCCGACGTCAGACGGGTTCGGCGCGCTTCGCACGCGCCGCCCCGCTGGCCGGTCTCGCGCGAGTCCGCGCCCAGCGCTGTGCGCTGGTCGACGGCCGCACTTCGCCATGCTAACGCCCCCCCATGCTGACCATGAACGCCGTCACCGTCCGCCTCGGCGGCCGGACCATCCTCGACAATGCCACCGCGACCCTGCCGCCGCGGGGTCGTATCGGGCTGATCGGCCGCAATGGCGCCGGCAAGTCGACGTTGATGAAGGTGATCGCCGGCACGCTCGATCCCGACAGCGGCAGCGTCGAGATGCCGAAAAGCGCGCGGCTCGGCTATGTTGCGCAGGAAGCGCCGGCGGGGCAGGGCACGCCGTTTGAAACTGTGCTCGCCGCCGATGTCGAACGCTCCGCGCTGATGGCGGAGGAGGAGGCGGGCCATGTCGATCCGAACCGCCTGGCGGAAATCCACGACCGGCTGATCGCCATCGATGCCTATACCGCCGCGGCGCGTGCCAGCCGCATCCTCGTCGGCCTCGGCTTTGACGAAGCAGCGCAGCATCGCCCGCTCGACAGCTATTCGGGCGGCTGGCGGATGCGCGTCGCGCTGGCGGCGCTGCTGTTTTCGCAGCCCGACCTGCTGCTGCTCGATGAACCGTCGAACCATCTCGATCTCGAAGCGACGATGTGGCTTGAATCGTTCCTGAAAACCTATCGGGCGACGATCGTGGTGATCAGCCATGAACGCGACCTGCTGAACAATGTCGTCGATTACATCCTGCATCTCGAACAGGGCAAGATCACGCTTTATCCCGGCGGCTATGATGATTTCGAACGCCAGCGCGCCGAACGGCTGGCGCAACTGGCCAGCGCGCGTGAAGCCCAGGCGGCGCAACGGGCCAAGCTGCAGGATTATGTGGCGCGCAATTCGGCGCGGGCCAGCACCGCCAAACAGGCGCAATCGCGGCAAAAGGCGCTGGCCAAGATGCAGCCGATTGCCGAAGCGGTGACCGACCCGTCGCTGGTGTTCAACTTTCCCTCGCCGCCGCCGCTGAAGCCGCCGCTGGTGATGATCGAGCATGCC
>JBBQKM010000374.1:0-2710 GCA_038326915.1 Sphingomonadales bacterium | reverse complement strand
GTCTGGCCGGTCCACAGCAGCCGATCGGCGCGCGACTGGTGATCGGTGGCGGAAAGGTCCTTGTCGAACAGCGCCAGCAATTGCGTTTCGGCGACCGCATCGAGCCCGGCCGAATCCCAGGCATCGGCGGCCATCGTGCGGGCTTCGGCGCCGCGACCGACCGACAGCAGCGCCTCGGCCAGCCGCAACTTGGCGAGCGCCGACAGCGGCGGGAACTGCTTGAAAAAGGCGATGCGATCGGGCGCGGCGACGCTCTCGTCGATCGTCTTTTCGGCCTGGCGGCGAATGGCGAGCGCCTGCGGCCAATCGGGATTGCTGCGCAGGAACAGCGCATATTCGGCAAAGCTGCCCTGGTAATTGTCACGGCGCAGCCGATCCCAGGTGACGACGGTTTCGAGCGCCGGCACCGTGCCGACGCCGACCAGCGGCGAGCCGGCAAAGCCCGAAAACTGCCCGGCGGCATTGTTGGCAAGACGCTGGGTATACAGGCTGCGCGTGCCGTCGCTGATCTGCGCCGCCACCGGCGCGGCAATCATCAGCAGTAACGCCGCCCGAAAGATAGTGCCAAAGACATTGCTTGCCAAATTGCGGCCCCGCTCCATATCACCAGCACTCCCAGACACGAGCAACCCGCATAAGCGGTTGCCACGCCGGGGTGAAGGCTTTGAGGGTTATATGTTTCAGGGATCCATCCCGGCGCTGGTAACGCCGTTTGCGGACGGCGCCGTCGATCTCGACGGTTTTGCCGCCTTTGCCGAATGGCAGATCGCCGAAGGCTCGGCCGGGCTGGTGCCGGTGGGCACGACCGGCGAATCGCCAACGCTGAGCCATGCCGAACATTATGCCGTCATCACCGCGTGCGTCGACACGGCGCGCAAACGCGTGCCGGTCATCGCCGGCTGCGGATCGAACGACACCGCCACCGCCATCGCGCATATGGCGCACGCCGAAAAGGTCGGCGCCGATGCGGCGCTGATCGTCGTGCCCTATTACAACAAGCCATCGCAGGCCGGGCTGATCGCGCATTTCACCGCGCTGACCGAGCGATCGACCCTGCCGATCATCATCTACACCATCCCCGGGCGATCGGTCGCCGACATGACCACCGAAACCATGGCGGCGTTGGCGAAATTGCCGCGCATCATCGGGGTGAAGGATGCCACCGGCAATCTGGCGCGGGTATCAGCGCAGCGTGCGGCCTGCGGGGCGGATTTCATCCAGCTGTCGGGCAACGACGACATGGCGCTGGGGTTCAACGCCATGGGCGGGGTGGGGGCGATCTCGGTCACCGCCAATGTCGCGCCGAAACTCTGCGCGCAATTCCAGGCCGCAACGCTGGCCGGCGACTACCGCACCGCGCTGGCGATCAACGATCGGCTCTATCCGCTCCACGCCGCGCTGTTCAGCGATACGTCGCCGGGGCCGACGAAATATGCGCTCGCGCGTTTGGGCAAGATGAAGACCGACGTCCGCCTGCCGATCATCGAGCCCAACGCTGCGTCGCGCGCCGCGGTCGATGCCGCGCTCTCCCATGCCGGGCTCGCCTGATGGCACGGCCGCACAAGGAAAGCGTCAAGGTCAAGACTGTCGCGCAGAACCGTCGCGCGCGCTTCGAATATTTCATCGAGGAGGTCATCGAGGCCGGTATTGCCTTGGCCGGTACCGAGGTAAAATCGCTCCGCGGTGGCGAGGGCAGCATCGCCGAGGCCTATGCCGAGTTGAAGGACGGCCAGATGTGGCTGGTCAACGCCAATATCCCCGAATTCAGCCACGGCAACCGCTTCAACCATGAACCGAAACGGCCGCGCAAATTGCTGCTCCACGAACGCCAGATCAACAAGATGGGCGCCGCGGTCGCGCGCCAGGGCATGACGCTGATCCCGCTGTCGATCTATTTCAACGATCGCGGCCGTGCCAAGGTCGAGCTCGCGCTGGGCAAGGGCAAGCAGCTCCACGACAAGCGCGAAACGGAAAAGACCCGCGACTGGAAACGTGACGCGGCGCGGATCATGCGGGAGCGTGGGTGATGACGGAGGGTGAGGGGTTCAAGGACAAGCTCGTCGCCGTCAAACAGGCGTGGGCGCGCGCCGGCCGGCTGTTGACCGGCGCGACCGATGAGGAACATTCGCATCGCCTGCCGCCAGGGCAGCGGCTGGTCACCAACTGGCCGGTGCTCGATCTTGGCATCCAGCCCGATGTGCCGCGCGCCGACTGGCGGCTGACCGTCGATGGCGCCGTGGTCAATCCGATCGTCTGGAGCTGGAACACCCTGCTCGAACAGCCGAAGTTCGAGGATGTCTCCGATATCCACTGCGTCACCCAATGGTCGCGCTATGACAATCGCTGGGAAGGCGTTTCCACCCAGCATCTGCTGTCGGTCGTGCAGCCGTTGCCCGGCGCCGTGCATGTCGTCCTCCATGGCTATGACGGCTATACCACCAACGTCAGGCTCGACCATTTTGCCGAAAGCGACTGCCTGCTCGCCCATAGCCACGACGGCGCGCCGATTTCGCGCGAACATGGCGGGCCGGTGCGCGCCATCATCCCGCGCTACTATCTGTGGAAATCGGCGAAGTGGCTGAAACGCATCGAATTCGTACTGGCTGACAAGCCCGGTTTCTGGGAAACCCGCGGCTATCACAACGAAGGCGACCCCTGGACGGAGCAGCGCTACGGCTGACAACCTGCCTGTGACGGAGCCGACCGGCTG
>JBBQKM010000373.1:0-2712 GCA_038326915.1 Sphingomonadales bacterium | reverse complement strand
TCGGCGTTCGAATGGCTGCGCTTCCCCGCTGTCGATCGCGACGTCGCGTTGCGCGTCTGGCCCGAACTCGCGGCGATTCCCGCCGGGCTCTGGGCCACGCTGACGGTCGATGCCAACTATGCCCGCTACCTCGAACGGCAGGACAGCGACGTCAGCAATTTCCGCCGCGACGAAGGCCTGTCGATCGTCGCCGACATCGACTATTGCCGCGTGCCGGGCCTCAGCCATGAAATGGCCGATCGCCTGCGCCAGGCCAATCCACCGACGCTCGGCGCCGCCAGCCGCGTTGCCGGCGTCACCCCGGCTGCCCTCGTCGCCCTGCTGCCCTTCACGCGAAAAGCCGCATGAGCAATGCGCGGGCGCAATTCGCGGCGCGGTTCGATGTTTCACGTGAAACATTGGCGCTGTTCGGCAGCTATGCGGCACTGCTGATCGACTGGCAGGGCCGCATGAATCTCGTCGGCCCGAGCACGCTACCCAACATCTGGGACCGGCATTTCACCGATTCGGCGCAGCTGCTGCCGATCGCCGGCACCGGCCGCAGCTGGCTCGATGTCGGCGCCGGCGCCGGCTTCCCGGGCCTCGTCATCGCGCTCCTCGACCCGATGGCGCGCCTGACGCTCGTCGAATCGATTGCCAAGAAATGCCGATTTCTTGACGAAGTCGTTGATAAATGTGGGCTTGGTGACAGGGTTGTCGTCGAAAACCGCCGCATCGAAACGCTGCCGCGGCAGAAATTCGATATCGTCACGGCGCGCGCCCTCGCCGGGCTCAACCAGCTGTTCGATTGGGGATTGGCCTATGCCGGCTCGGGCACACACTGGATTCTGCCCAAGGGCATGCGCGTCCATGACGAGTTGGACCTTGCGGCCCGCGTCTTTCAGTTCGATCATCACCTCGTCCCCAGCCTGACCGATGCCGACGCCCGCATCGTCGTCGCCACCGGAGTGAAGCGCCGATGATCATCGCGGTTGCCAACCAGAAAGGCGGCGTCGGCAAAACCACCACGACGATCAATCTCGCCACGGCGCTCGCGGCGGTCGGCAAGTCCGTGCTCGTCGTCGATGCCGATCCGCAGGGCAATGCCTCGACCGGCTTCGGCATCGATCGCCGCGCGCGCCGGGCCTCGACCTATGAGGTGCTGCTCGGCCAGATCGCTGCGGAGGAAGCCGTGCAGGCCACCCGCATCCCCGGCCTGTCGATCATGCCGGGTACGCCCTCGCTGTCCGGCGCCGAGATCGAGCTCATCGATATCGATCGTCGCAGCCATCGCCTCGCCGATGCGCTGGCAACGCTGCCGGCGCATGATCACATCCTGATCGATTGCCCCCCATCGCTGGGGCTGCTCACCGTCAATGCCTTTGCCGCCGCCGATGCCGTGCTGGTGCCGCTGCAATGCGAATTCTTCGCGCTCGAAGGCCTCAGCCAGTTGCTCGGCACCATCGAGCGCGTGCGCGGCAACCTCAACACCCATCTCACCCTGCTCGGCATCGTGCTGACCATGGTCGATCGCCGCAATCGCCTGACCGATCATGTCGCCGCCGATGTCCGCGCTGTGATGGGCGACAAGGTCTTCAAGACCGTCATCCCACGCAACGTCCGCCTTTCGGAGGCGCCGAGCCACGGCCTGCCGGCGCTGCTTTACGACAGCCGCTGTGCCGGCTCAGAAGCCTATGTCGCCCTGGCGCGCGAATTGCTGCAGCGCACTGAAACTCCCACCGAAATGGTTGCTTAAATGGCTGAAAAGAAACGTGTTTCTGGCCTCGGTCGCGGCCTTTCGGCGTTGCTCGAAGAAGCGCGCGTGCTCGATAATGCCAACGCCCCCGGCGTCGCGCGCCTGGCCATTGCCGACATCGCCGCCAATCCGCGCCAGCCGCGCCGCACCTTTACCGCCGAGGCGATGGAGGAACTTATCACCTCGGTGCGCGCCCATGGCGTGCTGCAACCGATCCTGGTGCGGCCGGTCGCCGATGGCCGCTACGAAATCATCGCCGGCGAACGCCGCTGGCGCGCGGCGCAGGCCGCCGGGCTGCACGAGATGCCGGCGGTGGTGCGCGCGCTCGACGATCGCGCCGCCTTTGAAATCGCGCTCATTGAAAACATTCAGCGCAGCGACCTCAACGCCATCGAGGAAGCGCGCGGCTACCGCCGGCTGATCGACGATTTCGGCCACACCCAAGCGGTGCTCGCCGGGATCGTCGGCAAATCGCGCAGCCACGTGACCAACCTGTTGCGATTGCTCGATCTTCCCGAAAGCGTGCAGGCGATGGTCGAGGATGGCCGCCTCGCCATGGGCCATGCCCGCGCCCTGGCCGGCTCCCCCAATGCCGAAGCACTCGCCAAACGCGCCGTCGCCGAAGGCCTGTCGGTACGCGCCGTCGAACAGCTCGTGGCGGGCCGTGCCAAGCCGGCCCCGCGCCACGCGCTCAGCGCGGGCGCCACCGCCAGCAACGACCCCAATATCGACGCGCTTGAAGTGCAGATCGCCGAAACCCTGGGCATGCCGGTCGCGCTCGCCGTCGCGCCGGGTGGCGAAAGCGGCAGCATCACCATCCGCTTCGCCAGCCTCGATCAGCTCGATTGGCTTTGCGCCAAGCTGGGATAGCGGCAGAAAGGGCCTCCGGCCGCGGGGGGCGTGGGCCCCCCCCCCCCGGGGGGCGGACGCGTTCGCCGCGCCCGGCAGCCGCGCGGCGCGCCAGCGGCAGGATGGCG
>JBBQKM010000372.1:0-2715 GCA_038326915.1 Sphingomonadales bacterium | reverse complement strand
GGGGGAGGGCGCTGAGTGTCTGACGCCGAAAAGACCCAGGCGCCGACCCCGCGGCGGCGGGAGGAGGCGCGCAAGCAGGGCAATATCTGGCAGCCGCGTGAGCTGGGACCGGCAGCGGCAGTGGCGAGCGCTGCGCTGGCGGTGGCCATCGGGGGCCCGGCGCTGTGGCAGGCGCTGGCGGCGTATCTGGCGGCAACGCTGGATAGTGCGGTGCCGATGGCCGACGACAGCCTGCCGGTCGGCGAAATGGCGGCGCGGCTGCCGCTGGGGCTGCCGCTAGCGCTGGCGGCGCTGGTCATGCTGGTCACCGTGGGCCTGCAAGTGGCGGCGTCGCGGCATGTGAGGCTCGAAAATCTGGCGCCCAAGGCTAATCGGCTGAACCCGATTGCCGGTTTGCAGCGCATTTTTTCGATGACCGGGCTCGCCGGGGCGGTGACCGCGGTGCTGAAACTGGCGGCGGTGGCGGGGGTCGCGGCCGCCGCCGTACTGCCGTTGGTGCCGGCGCTCGCCAATATCGGCGACGGCGTGGCGGCGCTGGCGATGATCGGCAGCGCGCTGGCGCGGCTGGTGGGGGCGGCGGCGCTGGTGCTGGCGGTGATTGCCATCGTCGACGGCGGCATCTCCTTTGTGCTGCGTGAGCGCAAACTGATGATGACGCTGGAGGAAGTGAAGCGCGAAAGCCGCCAGAATGACGGCGCGCCCGAGGTCAAGGCGGCGATCAAGCGCGCCCAATATGCGGCGGCAACACGGCGGATGCGGTCGAGCTTGCGCGATGCCAGCGTCGTCGTCGTCAATCCGACGCACTTTGCCGTGGCGATGCGGTACCAGCCGGGCAGCGATTCGGCGCCGATCGTCGTTGAAAAAGGCCGGATGGAGATGGCTTTGGCGGTCATTGCGGTGGCGCGCGAGCTGAAAATCCCGGTGATCCGTACGCCGCGGCTGGCGCGCGCGCTGTTTTTCACGGCGCGAATCGGCGATCCGGTGCGCGAGGAACTGTTCAATGCGGTGGCGACGATTCTCGGTTTCGTCATGAGTTTCGACACGCCCGAAGCCGAAGGCGTGCCGCCGGTGTTCGTGCCGCCGGCGTTCGATTTCGATGAAACGGGCGAAAAGCGGCGGCCCGGCTCCCCTCCCTGAAAGGGAGGGGCTGGGGGTGGGTGAGTCTTGTGGCCGGGGTGGCGCAGGTTCGACCGAGTCACCCACCCCCGACCCCTCCCTTGCAGGGAGGGGAGAAGGTAAAGGACGACGCTGCCCGGCCGTAGTTCGTCACGATGGATATCATCTCCACCCTTGGCGCCGGGTCGGGCATCGACACCCGGGCGTTGATCGACGGGCTGGTCGCGGCCGAAAAGACCGCGCGTCAGGCACCGCTGACGGCCAAGGCGACCGCGCTCGATGCGCGGATTTCGGCGTTGGCGCAGGTGCGATCGGCGCTGCAGGGGATCGCGACCTCGCTCGATACCAGGGTCCGCGACGGGTCGATGGGGCTGGTGCCGGTCAGCAGCAATGGCACGGCGGTGGCGATTGCCCAGACCGGCGGCGGCCCGGCGGCGGCGTTTGTTTCGTCGGTCACCGTCAACCGGCTGGCGGCGGCGCAGCAATTGACCGGGCCGCCGCTGGCGGGCGCTGATGCGCCGGTCGGGCTGGGCACGCTGACCATCGGTTTCGGGACGCGGACGGCCAATCCCGATGGCAGTTTCGGCTTTGCCGGCAACGGCGGTGCAGGCGTCGATATCGTCATCGATGCGACCAACAACACGCTTGCCGGCTTGCGCGACGCGATCAACGCCAGTGGCGCCGGCATCAGCGCGGCGATCGTCGCCAGCAACGGCCAGGCGACATTATCGCTGCGCGGCGGCGAAGGGGCGGCCAATGGCTTCATCATAAGCGCCGCCGGCGATGCCGATCTGGCGCGCTTTGCCTATACGCCGGGGGCGCCGGCGCTGGCGCTGGTGGCGGGCGCCGCCGATGCCGATCTCAGCCTCGATGGCATCGCCGTGACGCGCAGCAGCAATGTCATCGACGATCTGGTCGCCGGCACGCGGATCCGGTTGCTCAAGGCCGATCCCGCTTCGCCGGTGGCGATCAGCGCGGCGCGCGACGGGGCGCAGATTTCGGCGACGGTGTCGGATCTTGCCTCCACCCTGTCGGCGATGCGGTCATTGGTCGGTGATTTCCGCAAAGGGGCCTCGGGCAGCGATGCCGCCGGCGCGCTCGCCAATGATGCGACGGCGCGGGTGCTCGACCAGCGGCTAGCGGCGCTGGTGTCGACATCGTTCAGCGAGGCCAAGGGGCTGCGACTGCTCGATCTGGGCGTTTCGGTCAGCCGGACGGGGGAGATTTCGTTCGACGCGGCGCGCTTTGCCCGGCTGCCGCCGACACGCTTCGGCGATGCCGAGGCGCTGCTCAAGGCGCTGTCCGCGCCGGCGCTGTCGACCCAGCCGAACCGGCTGCAATCGATCGCGGCGCTGGTCACGCCCGCCAGCCTAGGGCTGGTGAAGCAGAAATCAGCGGTGACCGCCAATCTGGCGCGCGAGGATGCGCGGCTGGCGACCTATCGCGCGACCCTGACCCGCCAATATGGCGCGATGGAGCGGCTGGTCGCGGCGTCGAAGGCGGTGGGCAGCCAGCTCGACCAGCAGATCAAGGCCTGGCAGAACCAGGGGAATAGCTAGCGGTATCAAGCTCCCTCCCCCCTGCGGGGAGGGCGACTCG
>JBBQKM010000371.1:0-2723 GCA_038326915.1 Sphingomonadales bacterium | reverse complement strand
GGGGCCTCCCCCCCCCCCCTGGCCCCCCGGGGGCCGGCCGGGGCCCCTACCCCCCGAGTGCCGCGGGGGGGGTTCTTTCCCTCCCCGCCCGGGGTTTTAGGGCCCCCGGCCTGCGCCGGGGTGACATGTGGCTCGGGTCAGCCCACAGTTTCGCGATACGGCGCCAGCAGCGCCGCCATGTCGATATCCGCCTTCAGCCGGTTGCCCAGCAGATACACCCCGCCGAACTTGCGTTGCAGAAACAGCGTGTCAATCGGCGGGATGTGCCAGAAATCGCGGTCCTTCGCGATGTCCATCCCGCGCTCGCGCATGTCGCCGAGCATTTCGCCGGCGACGAAATCGAAGCGGCCGGTGGCGCGCAGCGGCTGCATGCCCTGTTCGAACATCGCGATGATGCTGTCCTGGTGCTTTTGCGGCGTATCGGCGCCAAAAAAGCCGATGTCCTGCATCGCCGCCGCGAGCATGGGCCGTGCCGCCGCCTGGTCCGCTGCAAGCCCGGCGATCATCAGCCGGCGATAGCGTTCGGCGATTTCCGGCCCGAACCGCCGCGTTGCGCCGAAATCGAGCAGCACCAGCCGGTCCGTCTCCACATCATAACGGTAGTTGGCGAAATTCGGGTCGGTCTGCATGACCTGCCAGTCGAACAATTCGCGCAGCAGCAGCCCGACGAGCAGCGTCATGATGCGGTTTCGCGTCGCCTGGGGTGCCGTGTCGAGCGTTTCGACCGCGACGCCGCGAACGTACGACATCGCCAGCACGTCGCGCGTCGTCAGGTCGGCATGCAGCGCCGGCACGATGAAGTCCGGATCGCCCGCCAGCAGCGCGCCGAATTCGGCGAGGCATTGCGCCTCACGCGCGTAATCGGCTTCCTCGTGCAGCTGGCGCTTGGCCTCCGCCAGCATAGGCGTCAGGTCGATGCTGGCGGGTACCAGCCCCGACAGGCGAACCAGGGTGGCGACATTGTCGACATCGCTGTCGATGCTGGTGCGGACGCCGGGGTACTGGATCTTGATGGCGAGGTCGCGGCCATCGCGGGTCTGGGCGCGGTGCACCTGGCCGATCGACGCCGCGGCAATCGGCCGGACGTCGAAACGGGCAAAGCGCGACCGCCAGCCGCGCCCCCAATTGGCATCGAGCACCGCCTCGAGCTGTTTTGGCGGCATCGGCTGGGCGTCGGCGCGCAGCCGGCCGAGAATGTCGCTGAGTTCGGGCGGCATGAACTCGGCGCCGCCCATCGACAGCAACTGCCCCATCTTCATCGCGGCGCCGCGCAGATTGGCGAGCTGGCCGGTGATGCGCGCGGCATTGGCCGGCGTCAGCAGCAGCCCGGCGACGGTGGGGCGGCGGCCCTGTGCCAGCTGCCGCGCGCCGCCGCCGATCATGCTGCCGGCGACGCCGCCCGCCATGCTGCCGAAGGCGGCGAGCCGCGACAGCCGCCCGCTGGGGACGGCACGGCCGCGGGAACCGGCGTTGCCGGGGGGCAGGGGAGGAACCATGCGGTGGCTTTAGGCCAGCCCGCGATGGCGGCAATGTGTCACGATGACCATGGCAGCACGGCGTGGCCTGCAGGGCGCCAGACGGTGGCCCCGACCCGGCAAGGGTTCAACAGGTCCCGGCCCTAGACATCGGGGTTGAACACGCTCCAGCCCATGGCGTGGGCCAGGTCCTCGAGCGCTTGTGTGCCGCGCAGACTGTTGCCCTGGGGGCTGAGGCCGGGTGACCAGACGGCGATGCTGGCGCGGCCCGGCGCGATGGCGAGGATGCCGCCGCCGACGCCCGATTTCGCCGGCAGGCCGACGCGAAAGGCAAATTCGCCCGAGGCGTCATAATGGCCGCAGGTCAGCATCAGCGCGTTGATGCGGCGGGCGCGTTCGGGGGCGACAACCGCCCTGCCGCTGGCGGGATCGATGCCGCCATGCGCGAGGAAGCGCCCGGCGCGCGCCAGTTGCCGGCACGACATGGCGATGGCGCATTGGTGGAAATAGACGTCGAGTGTCGCCGCCACCGGGCCGGCGATGGTGCCGAACGCGCGCATGTAATTGGCGAGCGCAGCGTTGCGAAAGCCGGTTGCGGCCTCCGAATAGGCGACGGCGCCATCGACGGCGATGCTGTCGTCGCCGGCAAGGCGGCGGACGAGGCGGAGGATGTCGCCGATGCCTTCGCCCGCGGAATCGCTGCTGTCGCGGCCGTTGGCGATAAGGTCGGTTACCGCCAGCGCGCCGGCGTTGATGAACGGGTTGCGCGGGCGGCCCTGTTCGAGCTCGAGCTGGATGATCGAGTTGAAGGCGCTGCCCGATGGCTCGCGGCCGACGCGATCCCAGACGCGATCGCCGTGGCGGCCGAGCGCTTCGACAAGCGCAAACACCTTGCTGACCGACTGGATCGAAAAGCGCGTGTCGGCGTCGCCGGCGGCGAATTCGCTGCCATCGGCGAGGACCACGGCAAGGCCGAAATGATCGGCGGATACCTTGGCGAGTTCGGGAATGTAATCGGCGACGCGGCCGCTTTCCGCCAGCGCCATGCGCGCGGCGATTTCAGTGACCAATGGTCCGACATCAGGCATTCGCTGGCTCCCCTTGATGTGAGGTGGTCCCGGAAAACTGGACAGGGTGTTAAGCTATTCCTGATCTGAAGGATGGACGGGAATGAAGACGACGAGAAAGCGCTACAGCGCGGATTTCAAGGCCAAGGTTGCGCTGGAGGCGATTCGCGGGGACCTGACG
>JBBQKM010000370.1:0-2736 GCA_038326915.1 Sphingomonadales bacterium | reverse complement strand
GCGATGACGACGAAATAGATCAGCATGATCGGCGCAAACAACGCCCCGACCTTGGCAGAGCCCCGCGCCTGCAGCAGGAACAGCCCGATCAGGATGCCGACCGAAACCGGCAGCACCAGCCGTTCGAGCCCCGAGCTGACGACGGTCAGCCCCTCTACCGCCGACAGCACCGAAATCGCCGGGGTGATGATGCAATCGCCGATGAACAGCGCCGTCGCCAGCACGCCGAGCAGGCCGAGATAGCGCGTGCTCTTGGCGCTGTGCGACGACAGCCGCGAAATCATCGCCAGCAGCGACAGGCTGCCGCCCTCGCCGCGGTTGTCGGCGCGCAGAATGACGAGGATGTACTTCAGCGTCACGATCAACGTCATCGTCCAGAAGACGAGGCTCATGATCCCGAAGACGTGGAGCTGATCGACCGCCAGCCGGTGGTGGCCGGTAAAGGTTTCCTTCAACGCATACAGGGGGCTGGTGCCGATATCGCCGAACACCACGCCGATCGCGCCCACCGCCAGCCGGGCGGCGCCCTGCGGCGCATGCGCGTGCGGATCGTGATTGGTCGTCGGCGTCGCGGCGGTATCGCTCGACATAATGTCTTTGGTTCCTGCGGGAAGCGCGCGGCGCGGTAGCACAGGCACAGGGGGGCCGCAATGCGCCGGTCATCTTGCGTCCATCTCGACTGTCACCGCCGCCCGGCGAAGCCTGCTGTCACCCGCACGCAAGCGGCGCTATGGTGGCGGCAGAACCAGACCATCCGGAGAAGATCATGCGCGTCGGCGTCCCCAGGGAAATCAAGGTCCATGAATACCGCGTCGGGCTGACCCCGCCATCGGTCGCGGAGCTGACCGCGCGCGGCCACAAGGTCATTGTCGAGACAGGCGCCGGCGGCGGCATCGATTTCACCGATGGCGATTATGTCGCGGCCGGGGCGACCATCGCGCCCGATGCGCCGGCGGTGTTCAAGGCCGCCGACATGATCGTCAAGGTCAAGGAACCCCAGCTGCACGAATGCGCCTGGCTGCGCCCCGAACAGACGCTGTTCACGTATCTCCATCTCGCCGCCGACAAGCCGCAGGCCGAAGCGCTGATGGCCGGCCATGCCACCTGCATCGCCTATGAAACGGTAACCGATCGCAACGGCGGGCTGCCGCTGCTGCGGCCGATGTCGGAAGTCGCGGGGCGGATGAGCGTCCAGGTCGGCGCGCATTATCTTGAAAAGGAACAGGGCGGCCGCGGCATCCTGCTCGGCGGCGTGCCGGGTGTCGCGCCGGGGCGCGTCGCCATCCTGGGCGGCGGCGTATCGGGGCTGAATGCCGCGCAGATGGCGGTCGGGATGCGCGCCGATGTCACCATCTACGACATTTCGACCGCGCGGCTGGCGGAAATCGACGAGATTTTCGAAGGACGGGTGAAGACGGCGTTTTCGTCGCGCGCCGCCATCGCCGCTGCCATTGCGCGTGCTCATGTCGTCATCGGCGCCGTGCTGATCCCGGGGGCCGCCGCGCCGAAATTGGTTAGCCGCGACATGCTCAAGCTGATGAAGCGCGGCAGCGTGCTCGTCGATATCGCCATCGATCAGGGCGGCTGTTTTGAAACCAGCCGCGCGACGACACATGCCGATCCGGTCTATGTCGTCGATGGCATCATCCATTATTGCGTCGCCAACATGCCCGGCGCGGTCGCGCGCACCTCGACCTTTGCGCTCAACAACGCGACCCTGCCGTTCGTGCTGCGCCTCGCCGATCATGGTGCCGCGGGCGCAATGGCCGCCGATCCGCACCTTGCCGAAGGGCTCAACGTCGCCGGCGGCCATATCCGCCACAAGGCGGTGGCCGACGCACTCCAGCTGCAGTTCGTGGCCTAGAATATGGCCTTCCGCATCGGCTTCCTGCCCTATCCCCACGTCACCCAGCTCGACATGACCGGGCCGGCGCAGGTGCTCAGCCGCATGCCCGGCGCGACGGTCGACTATGTCTGGCACAGCCTCGATCCGGTGATGAGCGACTGCCGGCTGGCGCTGGTGCCGACCTTGACGCTCGCCGACAGCGGCCAGTTCGACATGGTCTGCGTTCCCGGCGGCTATGGCTGCACCGCGGTCATGCACGACAAGGTGGTGCTCGACTGGCTGCGCGATCAGGCCAAGGGCGCCCGGCTGATGACGAGCGTGTGTACCGGATCGCTGATCCTTGCCGCCGCCGGGCTGCTAAGGGGCTATCGCGCCGGCTGCCACTGGGCCTGGGGCGAGAGCCTGGCGAAATTCGGCGCGACGTGGGTGGCGGAGCGAACGGTCGTCGACCGCGATCGCATCACCGCCGGCGGCGTGACGGCGGGCATCGATTTCGCCTTTCGCGTCATTGCCGAGCTGCATGGCAAGGATGCGTCCGACGCGGTACGGCTGGCGCTCGAATATGATCCGGAAAGCCGCCCCGGGGGCACCCCGGCGACGGCGCGGCCGGAAATCCTCGCGATGGTAGAGGGCGCCATCGCCGGGCGACTGGCCGAACGCCAGGCGGAAATCGACGCGGCGGCGGCGACATTTGTCTAGGTCGTGAACGCATAAATGTCATGCCCCTAGGTCTACTCCGCTGCCTGCGCCGTCGCCCCCCCCAGCCATTGCGCCAGCTGCGCCGGGTCGATCGGTTTGGCCAGCAGCACCACCCCGGCGGTAGCGCAGCGCGCGGCGGTGGCGGCGCTGCGATCGGCGGTGACCAAAGCAAAGTCGATCCCTGGCCGCAC
>JBBQKM010000369.1:0-2785 GCA_038326915.1 Sphingomonadales bacterium | reverse complement strand
TTTGAGGCGGCAGAGCTGGACGTACCGATGCACCGACACGCCGAAACAGGCGCCGAACTGCCGGTGGAAGTGGAAGCGCGAGAACGCCGCAACGCCGGCAAGCGTGTCGACATCGAGCGCATCATCGAGATGCGTTTCGATATGGTCGAGCACACGCACCATACGGGCCAGATAGCGGTCGGTGGCAGTCGTCATCACGTATCCCTTGTGGCATGCACTTGTTATCGGCACAGCCGGCCGCGTGCCTGACCGATCTTGCGCGAATTGCCGCCGCGTGCCGGGGTGACCGGCCCGCGCAACTGTGGCAAAGCCGCCGCAAATCCTATGGAGCCCAAAATGATCGACGCCGAATGGTGGGACTATGACGATGCCGACGAGCTTGCCGAGGCGGTGGCCGGCGATGTCGGCTTTATCATCGAACAGGCGCTGGAAGCACGCGGTCGCGCCATCGTTGCCTTTCCGGGTGGCGACACGCCCCGGCCGGCGCTCGAACTGCTCAGCCAGCGCAAGATCGAATGGGCCGATGTGACGATCGTGCCGACCGACGATCGGCTGGTGCCGCCGACCGATCCGCGATCGAATGTCGGCATGCTGGCAAAGCTGTTCCTGCCGAAAAAGGCGCGCGTTGTGCCGCTGTGCGCCGGCGAGACCGATCCGCAGGCCGCCGGCCGCGCCGCCGACGAACGCCTTGCCGCGCTCGAATGGCCACTCGACCTCGCCTGGCTCGGCGTCGGTGCCGATGGCCATGTCGCGTCGATCTTCCCCGGCCCCGATTACGACGGCGCGCTGAACGGTCCCAAGGTGCGCCGCGCGATGGGCGTGCGCCCCGATCCGATGCCCGCCGCCATGCAGGTCGACCGGGTGACGCTGACAAAATCGGCGCTGGTGTCGGCGCGCGTCGTCACGCTGGTGCTGACCGGCAAGGACAAGCGCAAGCTGGTCGAAAAGGCCATCAAGGACGGCGCCGCGAGCAATCTGCCGATCGGGCGGTTGTTGGCGGATCTCGACATGGATATCGATATCCACTGGTGTGCGTGACATCTCCCTCCCCCTTGCGGGGAGGGCGACTCGCGCTCTGGCGCGAGCGGGGTGGGGGTTCCCAACGGCGAAATTCGTGAACCCCCACCCCGCTCGGCTGGCGCCGAGTCGCCCTCCCCCCAAGGGGGAGGGAATTCAGCGTTTCACCAGCCCGTGCGCGATCAGGCTTTCGGCGCAATCGACGATCGTTTCCTCCTCGGGTCGCGGCACCCAGCCGAGCACCGCCTTGGCGTGCGCCGATGAGCATTCGCGCACCTTGCCGAGCTCGGGCGTCACCATTTTCACCGTCGGGTCGAAGCGCGCCGCGATGCGCAGCAGCCAGTCGGGCAGGTTGCGGGTCGGCACGCGCTTGGCCTGATCGCCGAGCCGGATCTTGAGCACGTCGGCGACGTCGCGCATCCACATGAACTTGCCGGCGGCGATGAAGCGTTCGCCATCCATCGCCGGCGCCGTCATCGCGCGGATATGGAGATCGGCGACATCGCGGACATCGACGACGGCAAACCCCAGCCGCGGCAGGCCGGGCAGCGCGCCATCGAGGAGTTTCTTCACCACTTCGAGCGACGGCGAGAAGTCGCCGCCGAGCACCGGCCCGAGCACCGCTGACGGGTTCACCGTGACGAATTCCATGCCGATGCCATATTGCGCCATCCAGTCGCGCGCTGCCCGCTCGGCATAGGTTTTCGACCGGATATAGGCATAGGTGTCGGGGTTGGTCGGATCGGTCCAATAGCTTTCGTCGAACACCGGGCGTGGTTCGGGGTGGCCATAGGCGATCGCCGCCATCGACGATGTCATCACCACGCGCTTGACCCCGGCCCCCTTGGCGGCAGCGAGCGCGCGCAATGCGCCGTCGCGCGCCGGGCGGATCAGGTCCTGCTCGTCCCTGGGCTCGCGGTCGGGGATCGGCGAGGCGATGTGCTGGACATAGTCGCAACCGGCAACCGCAGCTTCCCAGCCGGCGTCGCTGCCGAGGTCGGCCGCGAACAGTTCGAGGCCGGGGGCACCGAGCGCGGTGCGCACGGCATCGGCGCGGGCGAGGTTGCGGATCGTACCGCGAACTGTCCAGCCGTCAGTTAAGAGCTGTTTAATGATGAAACCGGCGATATAACCGGATGCGCCCGTAACGAGAACTACGCCCTTCGACATGATCACCCCCGAAATTTCACGCTGGCAAAGCCCTGTCGCGTCTGGTATCAGGATGACAAATGCCGTCTGAACTGTCAACAGATGTCGAACGCCGCTATGCGGTTGTTGCGGCTGCGCTCAAGGCCTTTTCGCGCTTTGGCTATCGCCGCACGGCGATGGCCGATATCGCCAGCGAGGCCGGGGTGTCGCGGCCGTCGCTTTATCTCGTCTTCGCCAACAAGGCGGCGGTGTTCCGCGCGCTGATCGACGTGCTGCTGTCGGGCGCCATGTCGGGCGCCGAAGCCGCCTGGACCGAGGGCATGGCCGTCGATGAAGGCCTGGCCGCAGCGATCCTCGCCAAGGACCTGCCGATCCACCAATTGTTCGCCGCGACGCCGCACGCCAGCGAGATCCTCGCCGAGGCCGAGGCGCTCGCCGGCGATCTCCACAAGGACGTCGCGAGCCGCTTCATAACGCTGGTTGCCGATCGGCTGGCAGCGGCGGGCGACCCGGAGGCGGCCGACACGGCGCGGCTGGTCGCCAATGCCGCCAATGGCCTGAAACACGCCGGGCTCGACGAGGCGACGTACGTGGCCGATGTGCGCCGGCTTGCCGCGCT
>JBBQKM010000368.1:0-2789 GCA_038326915.1 Sphingomonadales bacterium | reverse complement strand
TGTCATCCCGGCGAAGGCCGGGACCCATAAACCACGATCGTCGCCGCCCGCGCGCCGCACCGTGCCGGGGCATGACATTCGTGCGGTCACCACCTAATGTGGTTGCATGTTCATCCGCCTCACCCCCGATGTTTCCGTCGCGCCGCAGATCGCGCCGGCCGATTGTGCGCTCGCCAGGGCCCAGGGCTTCACCGCCATCGTCAACAATCGCCCCGATGGCGAGGCCCCCGGCCAGCCGACGGCCGCCGAAATGCGCGCCGCTGCGACTGCGGCCGGGCTGCGCTATGCCGATATTCCGGTCGATCACACCGGCATGGGGATGCCGCAGGTCGCGGCGATGGCCGCCGAACTTGCCGCCGCGGGCGGGCCATTGCTGGCGTTTTGCCGGTCGGGCACGCGATCGGCGAACCTGTGGGCGCTGGCGGCGGCGTCGCGCGGCGGCGATCCCGATGCGATCATCGCGGCGGCCGCGGCCGGTGGCTATGATGTCGCGGGCATGCGGCCGACGCTGCAGACGCTTGCCGAGCGGGCCTGACCGGCGATGGTGTGGACGTCGCTGTTCGGAATCATCACCATCGTGCTGTTCGCGCGCGCCATGGGCTTTGCCAAGGTGCCGCAACTCGCCGACGCGGCCGAGGCGCAGCGTATCGCCGGTGATGCCGTCCATGGCTTTCGCGGCCTCGATGCGGCGCTGTCCGCTGACGGTCGCGGTGCGCTGGTGGCCGCAGGCGATGGCCGCGTCGCGCTGGTGCGGCCGTTCGGCGACCGCTGGGTGGTGCGTATAGTCAACGGCGCGCGCGCCGAAGTGCGTGACGGGCTGCTGCGGCTGCAGCCCGACGAGGCGATGTTTCCCCCCGTCGTGCTCGATCTCGGCCCCGCTGCGACCGCCTGGGCGCAGAAATTATGACCTTTCCTGATCCCGTCCAGCTGGCGATTCCGGTTTTCATCGTCGCGATGATCGTCGAAATGTTCGCGATCCGCGCCGGCGCGCGCGGTGATTACGACTGGCGCGATACCGCCACGTCGCTGGCCATGGGGTTCGGCAACACCTTTGCCGCGATCCTGGTTGGCGGCAGCATCGTCGGCTTCGGCAACTGGCTGTGGCAATTCCGCCTGCTCGACATCCCCGCGACCTGGTGGGCGCTGGCGCTGTGCTTTATCGGCGAGGATTTCTTCTATTACTGGTTCCACCGCAGCGCGCATCGCGTGCGCTGGTTCTGGGCCAGCCATGTCATCCACCACAGTTCGCAGCATTATAACCTGTCGACGGCGCTGCGGCAGACGTGGACGGGCTTCATTTCATTGAGCTTTATCTTCCGCTTGCCGCTGTTTCTGATCGGCTTTCCACCCCGGATGATCCTGTTCTGCGCCGGGTTGAACCTTGTCTACCAGTTCTTCATCCATACGGAATCGGTGCAAAAACTGCCGAAATTGCTTGAGTGGGCGTTCAACACGCCGTCGCACCACCGCGTCCACCACGGCACCAATGCCCGCTATCTCGATCGCAACTATGGCGGCGTCTTCATCGTCTGGGATCGGCTGTTCGGCACCTTCGAGGCCGAACGCGACGACGAACCGGTGCGCTATGGCATCGTCCGCAACCTCGCCACGTTCAATCCGCTGTGGGTGGCGTTCCACGAATGGGTGGCGATCGGCAGCGATGTGATCAGCGCGCGGGGCCTGCGCGGCAAATGGATGGCGATCGTCGGCCCGCCGGGCTGGCATTCGGGCACCACCGCCGACACGATCCGCGAACGCTGGGAGGCGGACCGCGTCGCCACCCCCGCCGAATGAATTTGGCATGATCGGCGCATGATGGATCGTCGCACGGCGCTGCGCTGGGGTGGCGGCGCCGCGCTGTTGACCGCCGGCGCCGGGCTGGTCCGCGCCGTCGACCAGGGCGTCATCCCGGTCTTCGATCGCCCCGGGTTGAAGGTATGGAGCGACTGGAACCGCGGTCTTTATGAAGGCCCGCTGGCGCTCGTCGCGGCCGGGGTGCTCGCTTCCAGCCCGCACAACACCCAGCCGTGGCAGTTCGCCATCGGCCGGCTGGGAGTCGATATCTTCGAGGTGCCGGGGCGATCGCTGGGCGCCATGGACCCCTATGGCCGCGAGCGCCTCGCCGGGCTGGGCGGCGCCATCCACAACATGGCGCTGGCATCGACCGCCATCGGCCGGTCGGCGGTGGTGCGGCTGCTGCCCGATCCCGGCAATCCGCTCCACGTCGCGCGGGTGGTGCTGGGGCCGGAGGGGCAGCGCACCGCGCCGCACCCGCTGGTCGCCGCCATCGGCCACCGCCATGTCGATCGCGCCGCCTATGCCGGCGGGCCGATTGCCGCCGACAAGCTGGCCGCGCTCGCCGCCACCGCCGGATCGCCGCTGGTGCGGATCGCGCTGTTCGATGCCGCGTCGCCGCGGGGCAAGCGTTTTGCCGCGCTGACCACCGACGCCACCGCCGCGATCGCTGCCGATGCCGACATGATGGCTGCCAGCCACAGCTGGTTCCGCCACGGCCGCCGCGACATGGACCGGATGAAGGACGGGCTGGGCCTCACGACCTCGGGGATATCGCCGTGGCTTGCCGCTGCCGCCGCGATGCTGCCCGACCAGTCGCCGGAAAGCGAAGGCCGCTACTGGCTGGCGGCGACGCGCGACACGGCGCTGCCGACGGCATCGCTGTTCGGGCTGATCCTGGTTGCCGGCCCCTGGGACCGGCGCAGCGCCCTGCTGGCGGGGATGGCGTGGCAACGGCTGCATTTGACGGCGACACGGCTAGGCTTGGCGGCGCA
>JBBQKM010000367.1:0-2791 GCA_038326915.1 Sphingomonadales bacterium | reverse complement strand
GGCAAAGCGGCCGTGGACATGGATGGCGACGTCATGGGCGGCGGCGAGCAGCGCGGTGCGGCCCTTTTCGGGTTCGCGGCCGGCATGGGCAGCGCGGCCGGTGACCGCGGCGGAAAAATTGCCCGACCCCTTGCGCGCGCCGGCGAGCGTGCCGTCGGGCAGCGCCGGTTCATAGGTCAGGCCGAGATGGCAGCGCCGCGCGGCCTCGACGAGCAAGGGCGCGGAGCCCGGCGACGACACTTCCTCGTCGCTGTTGATGACGATTTCCCAGCCGAGCCGGTCGGCAAAGGGCGAGGCTTCGATCGCCGACAGCGCCGCGAGCATCACGGCAAGGCCGCCCTTCATGTCGGCGGTGCCGGGGCCGTTCAGGGTAGCGGCATCAAGCCATCGGCAGGTCTGGAATGGGTGATCGGCGGCAAACACCGTGTCCATGTGCCCGGTCAGCAACACCCGCACCGGCGCCTCGGGGCGCTTGACGATGTGGAGGTTGCGGCCGTGCGCCAGCTGCACCTCGGCGCCGGTCGCGTCGATCGCCGTTACCGCGGCCGGCTCGCGCAGTGACGCAACGCCGCCCAGCGGCGCAAAGGCGGTGGCCAGCCGGTCGGCGAGCGTTGCCAGCCCGGCCAGGTTGCGGCTGCCGCTGTTGATCGCCGCCCAGTCCTCGACTTGCGCCAGCATCGCGGCGCGGCTGCCGGCCAGCGTCGCCAGCACGGCGGCTTCGGGACCGGATAGGCCGGGTTCGGTCTGGATTGCGGGATGGGCGGCCATGCACCAGCGATAGCCCAGACGGCGGCGCGGCGCCACCCGAATGTGTGATTGCTTCTAACATTATGACACCAATGTGATAACAAAAACGTCACACCGCCGGACATTCCGCCGCATCAAACCTTGACCGCCGGTAAAACTTGCGTCCCTATGCCCGTCATGGACAGGCCGTGATGGGGCGAACGCCCGCGCGCGCCAATCAAGGGGAATTTTCTTGGCTGACTGGCGTATCAAATCGCTCGATTCGATCCTTGCAACCGCTGAAAAGAAATCGCTGCATC
Organism: Sphingomonadales bacterium; assembly: GCA_038326915.1. Classification (GTDB taxonomy): domain Bacteria; phylum Pseudomonadota; class Alphaproteobacteria; order Sphingomonadales; family Sphingomonadaceae; genus Sandarakinorhabdus. The sequence continues at coordinate 1,745 of JBBQKM010000367.1, read as the reverse complement.
GCAGTCTCGGCGCCTTCCAGCTGACCATGCTCGGCATCGGCGGCATCATCGGCACCGGCATCTTCGTGCTGACCGCCGAGGCCGCGCAGGTCGCCGGCCCGGCAATGCTGGTCAGTTTCGTGCTGGCGGCGGTGGTCTGCGGCTTGGCGGCACTCTGCTATGCCGAACTGGCGTCGATGGTGCCGGTTTCGGGCTCGGCCTATACCTACAGCTATGCGACCTTCGGCGAAATCCTCGCCTGGGTGGTCGGCTGGGCGCTGGTGCTCGAATATGCGGTGGCGGCGAGTGCCGTCGCGGTCGGCTGGTCGGACTATGCCGTCGGCGTCCTGCAGAATTTCGCCGGGATCGAGCTTCCCAAGGCGCTGGTCAACGGCCCCTATGCCGGCGGCCTGATCAACCTGCCAGCGGTGGTGATCTCGATCGCCGTCACCTGGCTGCTGGTGGTCGGCACTAAGGAAAGCGCCACGGTCAACGCCGTGCTCGTGGTCGTCAAGGTGCTGGCCCTGACGGCGTTTGTCGCGCTCGCTGTGCCGGCAGTGAAGGCCGAAAACTTCGTGCCCTTCATGCCGCTGGGGCCCGGCAGTGCCGTCGGCGCCGCGGCGATCATCTTTTTCGCCTTTGTCGGCTTCGACGCGGTGTCGACCGCGGCCGAGGAGACCAAGGATCCGCAGCGCAACATTCCGATCGGGCTGATTGCCAGTCTGGTGATCTGCACGATCTTTTACCTGCTGGTCGGCACCGGCGTCATTGGCAGCTATGGCGCGCAGCCGGTGCTCGATGCCGCTGGCAAGGGCATGATGCCCGGCTCTGTCGAACTGACGACCGCCTGCACCGCCCTCGGCGATGCGCCGGTGGTCTGCTCCAAGGAAGCACTGGCGCATGTGCTGCGCTCGATCGGCTATCCCGGCGTCGGCAATTTGCTCGGCCTCGCCGCCGGCTTTGCGTTGCCGTCGGTGGTGCTGATGATGATGTTTGCCCAGACCCGCGTGTTCTTCGTCATGTCGCGCGACGGCCTGCTGCCCAAGGGGCTGTCGAAGATCCATCCCAAGTACAAGACACCGCACATCGTCACGATGGTGACGGGTGCCGGCGTGACGATCGCCGCGGCCTTCTTCCCGGTCGGCCAGCTGGCATCGGTGTCGAATGGCGGCACCTTGTGCGCCTTCTTCTTCGTCGCGCTCGCCATCATGGCGCTGCGGCGTTCGAACCCCGATCGCAAGCGCAGCTTCCGCACCCCGGCGGTGTGGGTGGTCGCGCCGCTCGCCGCCGCCGGCTGCCTGCTGCTGTTCGGCTTCCTGTCATGGGTGTCGCAGGCGGTGTTCTTCGGCTGGGCGGCGATCGGGCTGGTGTTCTATTTCATCTATGGCCGTACGCGTTCGAACGTGGCGATGGGCATCGATGAAGTGAACGAGCTCAATCCCGATATCCCGCCGCAGGGTGTGCCGCCGTTGCCGGGGATTCCGACGCCGGGTGGGAAGCAGGCCTAGGCCGCAGCGCCGCGCGCGCCGATGCGCCGATCGCGAAGCGATCGAAGCATCGGCGCCGACAGGCACCAGGCCGGCCAGCGGGGCGGTCGCCCCTCCGGCGACCGAGCCCGTCTGACGTCAGCCGCGGCTTTGCCGCGGCTTTTACAGGCTAGACAGCGTCTCCGGCGGGGGGGGGGGGGGGGCGCCCGCCCCCCCGAAATTTAATAAAAAGATAGGACCCCAAAGACAGGGGAATGGGGGGCCGCCAACAGTAAGTGA
>JBBQKM010000366.1:0-2792 GCA_038326915.1 Sphingomonadales bacterium | reverse complement strand
CATCGCCGAAGCGATCATCGGCGGCAATCTGCGGCGGCAGGAAGGGCTGCGCCCACGCCGCCTCGCGCACCGCCTCCGATCGGATGCGAAGCTCGCTCACTGGACCACCAGCGAGGTGAAGAACACCTCGTCGATGCCCGGCGCCACCGCCTTTTGCCGCAAGGTTTCGTTGATCGCCGCCTTAAGCCGGCCGCGCAACTTGTCCTTCGCCACCCGGTCGGCGACATCATTTTCGGAACATTCGCCGAGCACCGACAGCACCGTCGACACCAGGGCCGGCTTGTGACGCGCGATGGCGGCGACGACTTCGGGGCCGCCGGTCGTCGAAACCGACAGGCGGATCTGCAGATAGCGCCCGGTATCGACCAGGTTCGACGTGAATGCCGTGTCGATCTCCAGATATTCGACAGGGGACGCGGCCACGACGGCAGGCGCCGCATGGCCGGCAGCGCCGCGGCCACCCAGTCCCAACCGGCCGGCGGCGATCACCGCGCCGAACCCGCCGGCACCGGCGCCGGCGGCGAACGCCAGCACGATGAACAACAGCCGGGCAATGCCGCCGCCTTTGGGCTTTTTCGGCTTGGCATCGTGAGGTGCGGGGGTGTCGGCCATGGCAAATTACCTTCAGGCGTAGCGGTCGGCGGTGGGGGAATGGTCGGGCGTGGTGCCGGCAAAGGCGCGGGCGGCGGTCTGTGCGGGCGGCAAAAACCGCTGGCGCGGTTCGCCGCCCCTGCTGCCATCCCCGCCGCCGCTGCTGCCGACATCGAGCGATTGGAGGCGGATGCCACCGGCAGCAAGATCGCCGGCCAGCCGTGCCGCATCGGCGGCCACCAGCGCTGCACCGCCAGGCGCCAGCGCCAGCGACACGCGCAGGTCCTGCGCACCGCCTTCAAGGCCGATCCGCACGTCGCCGAGCGCCTGGCTGGTCACCGTGAGCGCCGGTTCACTGGGGCGCGGCGCCTCGGCGGGCGCGGTGGCCGCCATAGTTGGCGCGCTATCGCCGTGGCGGACTGCAACCGGCGCGGGCAGCGGCGGCAGCGCCGGCAGCGCCGGCAGCGCGGCATCGGCGGGTTCGCCGCTCGGGCGGCCGCGGAGACGCGGCGTCGGCGCGGTGGCAGCGACCGAAATCGGCGCGGCAACCGGCATGGGCGCCGCTACGACGGGCAGCGGAAGCGGCGCTAGCGCAGTCGGCGTAGCAAGGTGCGGCGGTGCCGCTTCAGGGTCGGCCAGCGCATTATCTGCCACCAAGGGCACCGGGCGTGCGGCGGGGCGCGCCGCCACGGCGGTCGAATCGGGCGTTACAGGCAACGCCAGCGCCGGCGGCGGCGACGCTGGCGCTGCTGCGGACGGCGCCGTTGCTGCCGGAATCGGAATGGGCGGCATCGCGGCCTCTGCCACTTTGCGGGGCCGAGGCGCCGGCAAGACCACCAGCTGCGGCGTCGGGGCGAGAGCGTTCGGGATCTCGGCGGCGCCAGCGGGCGGTTTTTCCGCCGCAACGGCGGCGTCACTCGGCACCGGCGCTTCGGCAGGCGATGGCGAAACCGCCGGTTGCAACGCCAGTGCCGGAAGCTTCGGTGTCGCCGCCCCGGCGATTGCCGGGCTGTCGGCCACCGGAACCGCGCTTGCCGCCCCGGAAACCAGCACGAGCGCCGGCATCGGCACCGCCACGGCGGCAACCGCGGTCGGCTGTTCGTCCGCGGGCAGGCGTTGCGGATTGGTCCGCGCGACCGCCTTTCGCACCGTCGCGGGCGGATCGGCCTGCGCGGGAAGCGGCAGTGCGGCGATCGCCGGCCGATCTTCTGGCGCAGATGGCGCCGTTTCGATCCGCAACGGCGCAGCGGGCGTCTCCGACGGCACCGGAACCGCCAGCGTTTCGGGCGGAACCGGCGTCGCCTCCGCCGCAACGGCGGGAGGCATCGGCAGCGCCGCCGCAAACAGCGCGGCAAAGCCCTCGGGGGGGGCTGCGGCAGGCGCCACAAGCCCCGCCGGCAGCCCCGGGACCACCGCCCCCGGAGCCGGTGTCAGGACGGGCGCAAACGCCGGCATGACTAAAGCATCGATCATCGGCCCTGCTCCTGCTCCGCGCGCCGCGCCACCGCGGCGTCGACCGCCGCCCGGGCGCGGCCCAGCGCTTCGGCCAGCGCCCGCTTTTCGGCGGCGGTTTCGGCCAGCCGCCGCCCGACATCCTCCGCCAGCCGCCCCAGCAGCGCATCGGCACTGGCCCGCGACGCCACGGCCGGCGCCGATACCGCGCCAGCGCGCGTGCCCCCCTGTTCGATCAGCACGGCAACCCGCTCCAGCAGCGCGGTTTCGGCGAGCTGCCGGACCTGGCTGCGCCCCAGCGCCGCCAGCGCCAGCCGGGCGCGCACCCGTCGCACGCGGATCAGGCGGTCGAGCGTGCGCGTCATTGGCCCACCAGCGCCGCGAGCGCGTCGCGCGCTGCCGCCGCGTCGATGCGGTCGCCGCGCGGCTGGCTGCGATACGCCTCCAGCTGCGGCGCCAGTGCCAGCGCGGCATCGAGTTCCGGATCGGCGCCCGGCGCATAGGCACCCATCAGCACCAGGTCGCGATTGTCCTCGATCAGCGCCGACAGCCGGCGGAACCGCGCCGCGGCGGCGAGATGGTCGGGCGTGCAGACATCAGCCATCACCCGGCTGGCGGAGGTGGCGATGTCGATCGCCGGAAACTGCCCGCGCCCCGCCAGCCGCCGGCTAAGCAGGATATGGCCATCGAGCACGCCGCGCGCCGCATCGACGCGGCGGCAGCGCGCGACGCGCTCGCGGCGCTGGTGG
>JBBQKM010000365.1:0-2792 GCA_038326915.1 Sphingomonadales bacterium | reverse complement strand
GCCGCGCGCCGCCGAGGAACTGAAAATCCCGTTCGTCGCCTCGGGCGGTGTCGCCAACGGCAAACAGCTCGTCGCCGCGCTGGCGATGGGGGCCGAAGGCGTCAACATGGGCACCCGCTTCATCGCCACCGTCGAGGCGCCGGTGCACATCAACGTCAAGAACGCCATCGTGGCGGCGACGGAGCTTGATACCCGCCTCGTCATGCGGCCGCTGCGCAACACCGAACGCGTGCTCAACAATGCCGCGGTGGAACGCCTGCTCGCCAAGGAAAAGGAACTGGGTGACGCGATCACCATCCAGGACATCCTGCCCGAAGTCGCCGGCGTCTACCCCAAGATCATGACCGACGGCACGATGGAGGCCGGCGCCTGGTCGTGCGGCATGGTCGTCGGGCTGATCCACGACATCCCGACCTGCAAACAGCTGATCGACGGCATCATGGCGGAAGCGCACGCCATCATCAGCGACCGGCTGGCCCGGTTCGCGGCATGACCGACCTGCTGTATGCCGTCGACGAAGGGGTCGCGACGATCACCTTCAACCGGCCGGACAAGCTCAACGCGCTGACGCCCGAGATGTTGAGCGGCGTCTTCCGCCATGTCGCAGAGGCCGCCGCCGACCCGGCGGTGCGAGTGATCGTGCTGACCGGGGCCGGCCGCGGCTTTTCGGCGGGGCTCGACCTAGGGCTGATCGGCAGCGGCGCCAGCGCCGGCGTCACCACCGATCCGGGCATCGATCCGCAATGGGGGGACGATATCGGGCCCGACATGAAGCGCTTTTTCGCCGGCGGCTGGAACACGCTGATCACCTGCCGCAAGCCGACCATCGCGGCGATCAACGGCCCGGCGTTCGGCTGGGGCTTCATCCTCGCGCTGCACTGCGACATCCGCTTTGCCGCCAGATCGGCGCTGCTCAACGCCACCTTCGCCCGCATCGGCGTGCCCGGTGAAAAGGGTTCGGCATGGCTGCTGGCGCGGCTGGTCGGCACGGCGCGCGCTGCCGATCTGCTGTATACCGCCCGGCGTTTCGACGGCGCGGAGGCGGAGCGGCTCGGCATCGTCAACGCCGTGCTCGATGACGCGGCGCTGATGCCGCACGTCACCGACTATGCCCGCAACATCGCGCAGTTTTCGGCACCGCGCGCTGTCGCCGCGATGAAGGCGCAGATCTGGACGGCGATCGACGACAGCTATGATGTCGGCTTTGCCTATGCCGACCATGAACAGGAACTTGCTACCGGCACGCAAGATTTCCGCGAGGCGTTCGGCAGCTATCGCGACAAAAGGCTGCCGAAGTTCACCGGGAAATAGCGCGGTTCCTTCGGCTTCGATCCCGCGGGGGCGGGGAACATGACAGTGCGCGCCCGAACGGTTCGAACGCCACACCGACGGGAGCGCGCGGCGGGATGCTGGCTTGCCCGGATTACACCCCGGCCCGCTGCGGGCTGTCGGCCAATTGCCTGAGCCGGGGCACATCGAGCAGCCTTATCGAACGATAGTCCAGCTTGACCAATCCATGCTCCACGAACTGCGTCAGAGCCTTGGACAGGGTGCTGCGCGACACGTTCGCAAGGTCGGCGACATTCTGCTGCGATGTCCAGACGGCGGTTTCGACGCCCTGCGGCGGCGGGCCATGGCGGCAGCCGGCGCAATGCAACAGAATTGCCGCACAGCGTTGCGCTGAATCCCGCATCTGCAGATCGACGACAATACTGGCAACGGCGTCGAACTCCAGCAACAGGCCATGGCCGAAGTGTCGCCACCAGTGCGGATGTTCGCCCAGCAGCGCGGTAACTGCAGACAGCGGGGCAATGCCGATCGTGCTTGGCACGGCCGCGACAATGGTGCCGCGCCGCGGTTCCTGCGCCATCAGGGGGCCAAATCCGCTCCAGTCGCCCACTGCGCCAAGCCGGTTCGGCGGCGCCCCGGGGGCCGCCAATCCCGACGACATGAGCAATGCGCCTGCGGCAACGCCGAAGATGCCGCCGGGCGGATCCCCCGCAACATAGACGTTCTGGCCGGCATCGATCTGGCGCCACCGGCAGATATCCAGCAACGCGGTACGGAAATCCGCCGGGCTGGTGGCGAGCCAACCGCGCTCGCCCAAAACTCGCCTGCGGGCTGCACAGTCCATCAGGCGCAGTGTAATATATTGCTGATCATTGTCCAGAACGAGACAGTCATCGATCGGGGCCGGACACAGAATTGCCGCGTCAGTTACCGGTTTCGGCACCGCCTTGCCACCGCCTGCCTGACCTTTGAATGATCGCCCCGATTGCCAGCAGCACGGACAGGCATTCGGTGCTTCGAAAGGAAAGCCTGATGAGCAGCACCATTCCCGACGTCGATTCGTCCCGCTGGGCGGTCGATCCGCGCAAACATGGCATGTCGGCGCGCGACTATATCCAGGCCGAAACCCGCGCTTTCTTCACGGATTTCCTCGGGCGCGGCGGCATCAACAATTTCTTCCATTTCAAGACGCTGACCAAGGCGAGCGACCATTGGGTCGTTTCCCCCAATCTCGACACCATTTATTCGCTGGCGATCATCAACGCCCGCAAGGGCTTCAGACTCGATCTGCCGGCTGTGAAGGACCGCTTCATCTCCACCCAGATCATCACCGAAGATCATCTGACGCCATTCTACATCTATGGCGGCGGCACGCACATATTCGCAGCCGGGGATTTTCCCACCGATTTCGTCGCGGTCGGGGTGCGCATGGGCACCAATGGCACGCCGGACGACGTCAAGACCGTCGTCGAGCAGTTGCAGCCGCACTATGCGATTGCCGG
>JBBQKM010000364.1:0-2795 GCA_038326915.1 Sphingomonadales bacterium | reverse complement strand
ACCAGGCTGTTGCCGTTCATGATGCGCAGCGCCGCCTCGTGAATCTTGGTCGTCGGGGTCTCGCCGCCGACCAGCGCTTAGACGGCGCGCGCCGGATTGATGCCCAGCCGCTCCGCCAGCCGCTGCGCGACGCGATCATAGCGCCACGACACCAGGTTGATGACATCCATCGAATCGATCCGCGCCAGCCAGCCCCCACCGGCATCGGCATCGGCGGCGTGGATGGCATCGGCCATCAGCTGCAACGGCTCGCGCGCCAGCGCCGGATCGGCGGGGCGATCGATGATGTCGCCAACGCCGATGATGACAGGCGTGCGATCGGCCGGCAGTGCCATGGGCAGGGTCTCCGTGGGTTGCAGCGCCCGTTCTAGGCCAGCCGCGCGGCCGGCGGAACCTGCCAGATTCAGGGCCACGTCGGCGTCTCTTGCCGCCGCCGGTAATGAAACCTTCGTAATTTTTCGTTATAGTACCCGTCACAATAAAATCGGGCCGCATCGCTGAAACCACCCTTGGGAGGACGATCGATGACGACTGAACACAGCAATGCCGAAGCCGCCCATCCGCATCAAGCGGTCAGCAACCAGGTCGCCGCCAGCGACAGCCACGTCGAGGCCCATGAAGAATCGAGCAGCGGCGAAGGCGCCCCGGCCGGCACCAGTGGCGATTACGAGGAAGTCGCCGGCTATCGCCCGGCCGCCGAACTGGGTAGCGCCGAAAGCGTCGAGGGCGCATCGTCGCTGGCGGCGGTCGCACCAAGCACCGTCGGCCTGCGGGACATCGGCGAGGCCAGTTTCGGCCCCGTATTTCAGACCGAAACCGTCCATGGCGCCGATGACCGTGTGCGCATCACCAATACCGGCGTCTTTCCGTGGCGCGCGCTCGCCTCGCTGCTGATCACGGCGCGCGACAACAGCCAGTGGATCGGCACCGGCTGGTTCATCGGCCCGCACACGCTCGCCACCGCCGGCCACTGCGTTTACATCAAGAACAGCGGCGTTCCGGGGCGCGACGGCTGGGTGAAACAGATCGTCGTGATGCCCGGCCGCAACGCCGGTACCTTGCCGTATGGCTCGGTCACGGCGACAAGTTTCCGCAGCGTCACCGGCTGGACCGGCAGCGGCAGCGAAACCTTTGACTATGGCGCGATCATCATTCCCGGCAATCTTGGCGCGACGACCGGCTGGTTCGGCTTTGGCAGCTATTCGGATGCGACGCTCAAGGACAAGATTGTCAACATCGGCGGCTATCCGGGCGACAAGCCATCGGGCACACTCTGGTATGGTTCCAACAAGATTGCCTCGCTCGGCGACCGCAAGGTCTATTATGATATCGACACCGCCGGCGGGCAGAGCGGCGCGCCGGTCTATCGCATCATCAATGGCAGTCGCTATGGCGTGGCGATCCACGCCTATGGCGGCGCGACGACCAATTCGGGCACCCGGATCACAAAGCCGGTGTTCGACAATCTCCAGGCCTGGAAGGCCTGAGCCGATGGTCTTCGGCGATGCCCGTCGCGCCGGTGTCTTGCGATGCCGGTAATCGACGGCATCGTCGAAAGCCATGGTGGCCAGCCGGTCGCCGGTGCCCGCGTCATGCTGGTATCGGCACCGGCCCCGGCCCCCGATGTGGCGCTGATCACCACCGCCGACGGTCGGTTTCGCATCGGTGCGACGCGTCCGGGCGTTTATGTCATCAGCGCGGTTGATGATCGCCATGGCACCACGACGAAATCGGTGACGGTGGCGGCCGACGCGCCCCCTTGCTTGGTGCTTCGCCTGCCGGATTGACGGACCGGAAGGCGCCGTCGGTTACGCCTCGATCAGGCCGCTCCGCACCGCCAGCAATGCCAGCGCAGCGACGCCGGCCAGTGCCGCGCAGACCTGCCGGAACCGGTCGCGATGGCGACTCGCGGTCAGCGCCAGCAGCAGCGGCAGCGCGGCGGCGACAACGGCGATCTGGACGATCTCGATGCCCAGGTTGAAGCCGAGGATGGCGGCGCCGCGCTGCACCACGCCGAGCCCGGCGTTGCCGACCAGCGTCGCAAAGGCAAGGCCGTGGACGAGGCCGAACCCCGCCGCCACCACGGGTTCGCGGCCGGGAAAGATCGGCCGCCAGGCGTGGATGGCGGACACCAGGATCGACAGCGCAATGCCGATTTCCACCGGTGCCACCGGCAGCCGCAGGTCGAGCGCGGCGCTGGCCAGTAGCGTAAGGCTGTGCCCGATGGTGAAGGCGGTGACGATCCACGCCAGCTGCCGGAAGGTCGCGGCGCTGGCGCGGCGGCCCTGCCAGCGGCCGCCGGCAGCGAGCAACGGCGCCGGCAGCAGCAGGGTCAGCAGGAACAGCAGATGGTCCCAGCCGCCGGCGATATGCGCCATGCCGAGCCGCACCGCGCCGGCAAACCCCGGCGCGACGACACGCGAATCGACCGCCAATAGCTGCCGTTGCCCCTGCAGCGCCCCCAGAACCCGCAATTCCCCGCCGCTTTTCCCGCCATTTTGCGCCAGAAACAGCACGAAATGCCGCGGCAATTGCGTCGTGACTGCTCGCCAGACGATGCTGAACCGCGCCGGCGGCGCCCCGGCGGGCGGTAAAAACCGTGCAATCACATGCAGATCGGGCGGGCCGGCGCGGGTTTCAAAGGCGATTCGGTCGATTTGCACCGCCCAGGCGCGGCCATCGGGCGCGCGCAACCCGGTGTTGCGGAGCAGAAACCCCCGTGCTGCGGCCAGCGCCGCCGCATCACTGCCCACGCGATTGCCGCTGGCCCGGGCATAATCGCCCTGTGGAATCAC
>JBBQKM010000363.1:0-2824 GCA_038326915.1 Sphingomonadales bacterium | reverse complement strand
GGGCCAGTGTTCTTTGTCGCCTCCGCACAGTCTCCCCTGATGCAAAGCTGGTTTGCCCGATCGCGCGACCCGGCCGCTGCCAATCCCTATTTCCTCTATGCGGCATCGAACGCCGGCAGTTTCGCCGCGCTCGTCGCCTATCCGCTGATCATCGAGCCGACGCTGCGCATCGGCACCCAGTCGTGGCTGTGGTCGGCGGGGTTCGTGCTGCTCGCCGCTGCCGTGGCGCTCAGTGGCCTCGCGGTATCGGGCAATGCCGCGCCTGTCGCCGCAGCCGCAACCCCGGCGGTGGCGGTCAGCTGGCGCCAGCGCGGGCGCTGGACCTTGCTCGCCTTCATCGCTTCGGCGCTGCTGCTGTCGACGACAACGCATCTGACCACTGATATCATGGCGATGCCGCTGCTCTGGGTGATCCCGCTCGGCGTCTATCTGCTCAGCTTCATCCTCGCCTTTGGCAGCCGCGGAGCCGCCGCCACGCAATGGGCCGAACGGCTGACCCCGGTGCTGCTGCTGCTCGTCGGCGGCTCGGCGTGTGTCCAGGTCGGGCCGCAGGCCGCGGTGCTGCTCGCCGCCGGCGGGATTGCGCTGCTGTTCACCGTGGCGCTCGCGCTGCACGGTCGGCTGGCACAGGATCGTCCCGATGCGGCGGCGCTGACCGATTTTTACCTGTGGATCTCGGTCGGCGGCGCGCTCGGCGGCGTGCTCTGCGCGCTGGTGGCGCCGATGATCTTCGATTGGCCATACGAACACCCGCTGCTGCTCGTCGCCGCCGCGCTGCTGGTGACCGGCACGCCGCTCAGCGCCAATTCGGCGCAGCGCTGGCAGAACCCGCGCACCCGCGTCATCGCGGCGGTGCTGACGGCCACGCTCGCGATCTGGCTGGGCACGGTGTTTTCGGGCCGGCTGTCGGGGCCGGGCGAGGCCGGGCTGACCCCGGCGGTGATCATCGGGCTGGGCGTCATCATGGTGGTGGCGACCCTCGCCATCGGCCAGCGCTGGCTGTTCCCCTGGTGCTTTGCCATGCTGCTGATCGCCGATGGCGGCGGCCACCAGCTGGCGGTGTCGCGCAGCGATGGCGCGCGCGAACGCAGCTTTTTCGGCGTCTACACCGTCGCCGCCAGCCCGCAGACCGGTCTGCGCACGCTGATGCACGGCACCACGCTGCACGGCGTCCAGTCGCTCGACCCGGCGCAGCAGCGGCTGCCGATGGTCTATTATGCGCCGCAGGGCGGCGCCGGGCTGGCGATGGCGGCAGCGCCGCGGCTGTTCGGGCCGGCGGCGCGGATCGGCTTTGTCGGCCTCGGCGCCGGCACTTTGGCCTGTTACGCGACCCCGCAGCAGCAATGGACGGCGTATGAGATCGATCCGGTCGTCGTCGCGATCGCCCGGCAGCAGTTCCACTATATTTCCGCCTGCCGCCCGCAACTGCCGGTGGTGGTCGGCGATGCCCGGCTGACGCTGGCCAAGGCGCCGCCGGCGGGTTTCGACCTGCTGGCGATCGATGCCTTTTCATCGGATTCGATCCCGCTCCACCTCGTCACCCGCGAGGCGTTTCGCATCTATGGCCGCACGCTGCAGCCCGATGGCATGCTGCTCATTCACATCAGCAACGTCTTCCTCGATCTGGAGCCGGTGATCGCCGCCATCGCCCGCGCCGAAGGCTGGACGGCGCGGGTGCGCAGCTATGAACCGCCGGCGGGGCCGCAACCGCGCGGCCAGATGATCATCGGATCGACCTGGGTGATGCTGGCGCGCAGCCCGGCGCGCATGGCGGCATTCGAAGCCGCCGCCAGCCAGGGCGCCGCGTCCGGGACGGCGGGGGCAATGACGGCGTGGCGGCCGCTCAACGAACGCGCGTCGCTGCCGGTGTGGAGCGATGATTTCGCCAGCATCCTGCCAGTGCTCAACTGGCGCTGACGCCGCCCGGCTGGACAGGCGCGCCAGCGGCGTTACCGTTGCCGGCATGATCCTGTCCCGCACCGCTGCCGCCGTCATCCTTTGCCTCGCTGGTGCCGCTGCCGCCCAACCGGCGACACCATCGGCGCCGGCAACAACGCCGCGCGGCAAGGCGTGGTGGGCCGATATCACCGCGCTGGCATCGGACGCGACGCAGGGCCGGCAACCGGGCAGCCCGGGCTATGCCATGGCGGCGGATTATGTCGTCAAGCGCTTCAAGGCATTGGGGCTGGCGCCGGCCGGCGATGGCGGCGGCTATTTTCAGCCGGTGGCGTTCGAGGACCAGGTCATCGACCATGCCGCCTCGACCGGCGCGCTGGTAGCCGCCGATGGCACGAAGCAGCCGCTGGCGATGGGCGTCGACCTGCTGGTGTCGCCCGGCGGCGCGGCACGGCCGGCCAGCGTCGATGCGCCGCTGGTGTTCATCGGCTATGGGCTGAAACTGCCCGGCCATGACGATTTCGCCGGTGTCGACCTGAAGGGCAAGATCGCTGTCGTCATCTCGGGCGGCCCGGCCGATGTGTCGGGGCCGGTCAAATCCGCCAACCGGTCGGACCGGGTGAAATTCCTCGCCGAAGCGGGCGCCGTCGGCCTGATCAGCCTGGTGACGCCGGCGCAGGTGGAGATCCCCTGGGGGCGGCAGAAACTGCTCGCGTCGCAATCGGGGATGTATTTCGCCGATGCCGCCCTGCGCGAAACCCCCGACGGTTTTTTCAGCGCGCGGCTCGACCCGGCGCGCAGCGAGGCGCTGTTCACAGGGTCAGGTCACAGCTTTGCCGAACTCGCGGCGCTCGCCGATGCGTCACAGCCGGTGCCGGGCTTTGCCTTGCCGCAGCGGTTGCAGGCGACGGTGGCGGCGCGGCGATCG
>JBBQKM010000362.1:0-2829 GCA_038326915.1 Sphingomonadales bacterium | reverse complement strand
CTTGTCGACCGCAGCGACGATGCCGTTCTCATCGAACCCCGGCCCCAGGATCTTGGCGAGGCTCGCGTCTTCAGCGCCCGACCCGCCGAGCAGCAGTTGATAGGCCTCCTCGCCCTTCTTATCGACGCCGAGGATGCCGATGTGGCCGGCGTGGTGGTGGCCGCAGCCGTTGATGCAGCCGCTGACCTTGATCTTCAGCTCGCCGATGTCCTGCTGTTCGGCAGTGTCGTTCTCGAACTTGGCAGCGATCTTCTGGGCGATCGGGATCGAGCGGGCGTTGGCGAGCGTGCAATAGTCCATGCCCGGGCAGACGATGATATCGGTGACCAGATCGAGGTTCGGCGTCGCCAGATCGACAGCATCGAGCGCCTGCCAGACGGCGTAGAGATCGGCCTTGCGGACATGCGCCAGCACAAGATTCTGGCTGTGGGTGACGCGGATTTCGTCATGGGCATAGCGTTCGGCAAGATCGGCGATGACGTCCATTTGCGCCGACGATGCATCACCCGGAATGCCGCGCTTGGGCTTCAGGCTGATCGTCGCGATGGCGTAACCGGCCTGCTTATGGGCATGGACATTCTGGTCGACCCACAGCTTGAAATCGGGGTCGCCGAGGTCGAGCGTGTCGGGCGCCGCGGCGTCATAGTCCGGCTCGGCGAACTGCGCGATGATCCGGTCATATTCGGCCCGGGGCGCATCGAGGCCGAGCGGTTCGAGAACCGCCCATTCGGCTTCGACCTGGCGCGTGAATTCCTCGATACCGAGCTCGTTGACGAGGATCTTGATGCGCGCCTTGTAGATGTTGTCGCGGCGGCCATAGCGGTTGTAGACGCGCAGGATGGCTTCCGAATAGCTGAGGAACTTGTCTGTCGGGATCCATTCGCGGATGACCTTGCCGATGATCGGGGTGCGGCCCATGCCGCCGCCGACATAGACGCGAAAGCCGAGGTCACCGGCGGCGTTGCGGTACAGCTGCAGGCCGATATCGTGGAGCTGGATCGCGGCGCGATCGGTGTCGCTGGCGATGACGGCAATCTTGAACTTGCGCGGCAGGAACGAAAATTCGGGGTGCAGCGTCGACCATTGCCGCAGCAGCTCGGCATAGGGCCGCGGATCGGCGACTTCATCGGCGGCGGCGCCGGCGAACTGGTCCGAACTGATGTTGCGGATGCAGTTGCCGCTGGTCTGGAAGGCGTGCATCTCGACCTTCGACAGGTCGTCGAGCAGGTCCGAGAACTGTTCGAGCTTGATCCAGTTGTACTGGATGTTCTGGCGCGTGGTGAAATGGCCGTAGTCGCGGTCATACTTGCGGGCGATGTGCGCCAGCATCCGCATCTGGGTGCCCGACAGCGTGCCATAGGGGATGGCGACGCGCAGCATATAGGCGTGCAACTGGAGATACAGGCCGTTCATCAGCCGCAGCGGCTTGAACTGGTCCTCGGTGATCTCGTTGCGCAGGCGGCGGCCGACCTGATCCTTAAACTCGGCGACGCGCGCGTCGACGATGGCCTGGTCATATTGGTCGTAACGATACATCAGATGACTTCCGTGGAAAGGCTGCCGCGCGCCAGATCGGCGCGGACGCTGGGGCCGGAGGCGCGGACGCGCTCGCGGGTGGTGGTGGGGACAAAGGCGCCGGGTTCGCCGGTGACGTCGATCAGAGCGGGGTCGTTGATGCGCTCGGCCGCGACCAGGCTGGCGACGAGCGCCTCGCCTTCGTCACCGATGGCAATGGCATCGGCGATGCGGGGGCTCCAGTCGGAACCGTTCCACCAGAGAACGTCACCGGTTTCGAGCCGGTTGCCAGTCAGAACGCGGGGCATGGAGCGGCCTTTGCAAGGGTGTTGAGGGCGTCGGCACCCAGAGTGGCGACATCGCCGACGATGATGAGGGCGGGGGATTTGACCGTTTCGCGCGCCACCGCTCCGCCAAGATCGGCGAGCAGGCTGCGCAGCACGCGCATGTCGGGCAGGGTGGCGCGTTCGATGATGGCGATGGGCGTGTCGGGGGCCAGGCCGTCGGCCATCAGCTTTTCGGCGATGCGATCGGCGCCGGTGACGCCCATGTAGATGACGAGGGTGCGGCCCTTGCCGGCCAGCCCGACCCAGTTCTGGTCAGCGAGGCCGCGGCATTCGCCGGCGACGAAGCTGACGATCGAGGCATGGTCGCGATGCGTCAGCGGCATCCGGGCGGCGGCGGCGGCCCCCAATGCCGACGACACGCCGGGGATGACCTCGACGCGGACGCCGGCGGCGTTGCAGGCCTCGACCTCCTCGCCGCCGCGGCCGAAGATGAACGGTTCACCGCCCTTCAGCCGCACGACATTGTGGCCGGCCTGCGCCTCGGCGACGAGCAGCAGCCCGATATCCGCCTGCTGCATGGTGTGGCGATCGCGGCGCTTGGCGACCGAAATCAGCCGGGCGCCGGCCGGCACCATCGCCATGACATCGGCGCCAACCAGGCCGTCATGGACGATCACGTCAGCCGCCGCGATGGCGCGGGCGGCGCGCAAGGTCAGCAGGTCGGCAGCACCGGGGCCGGCACCGACAAGCACCACTTGGCCCGTCGCGACGGGCTGTTTTTCGTTTGCAGTCATGGGTGGGGACTTAGGCGGTCAACCGCCTTCAGCGCCAGATGCTGCAGCGCAACGCTTTCTTCGCCGATGACAAGCGGAAGTTCCCCATCGCTCGGATGGAGATTTCGCCGGGGCAGCGATTGGCGGGGGGCGCCCAAGCGCCCCCCCCCCAACAAAAAAACCCCACCGGCGGGGCCACCCACCCGTGGGCGGGACCGCCGGGGCGCCCGACCGGGCCCCGAACCGGTGGATTG
>JBBQKM010000361.1:0-2835 GCA_038326915.1 Sphingomonadales bacterium | reverse complement strand
CCCAGGACCATCCTCGAATATTATTACAAGGATGATGCGCTCGGCGACCCGCTGATCACCGAGGAACATATCGCGGCGTTCGGCTGGGCCACCCAGGAGGAAATGCACGATATCGCCGACATGGCGATCCGGGTGAATGATTTCATGGCCGGGCTGTTCGCCGGCGTCGGCATCCGGCTCGTCGATTTCAAACTGGAGTTCGGCAGGCTGTTCGATGGCGAATTCAGCCGCATCATCCTTGCCGATGAAATCAGCCCCGATGGCTGCCGGCTGTGGGACATGAAGACCAACGAAAAGCTCGACAAGGACCGCTTCCGCCGCGATCTCGGCGGCGAAGTCGAGGCCTATCAGGAAGTCGCGCGCCGGCTGGGGCTGGTGCCCGAGGATGATTCGGCGGTCCTCGACCTCGAGGAACACCGCAAATCGCGCGGCAAGTAAGGCACCAGCCTGCCAACCGGGTCATCCTGGCGCAGGCCGGGACGACAGATGCTTATGGCTGGCCGGCCGGACCCCGCCAGTCGATCGGGGCCAACCGCGGCACCGCAAAGGCGAACACCAGCGCGCCACCGACAATGATCGCCGATGTCAGCATGAACGCCGGGCCATAGCCGGCGGCATCGACGATGGCACCGGTGACCACCGGGCCGATGACGCCTGCCAGATTGCCGACCGCGCTCTGCACGCCGACCCAGCGACCGGCCGACGCCGGCCCCGCCAGCGTCTGGCCGCAGACGAACAATATACCGGTGATGGTGCCGAAGCACAGGCTGGTCGGCACCAGCCACAACGCCAGCGCCAGCGTCGTTTCGGTTTGCGCGATGGCGAGGACGCCGACCGCCGATATCGCCGACGCCACCAGCCCGACCATGCGCCGCACCGACGCCGCCGAGCGACCGCGCGCGATGATGCGGTCGGCGAGCCCCGCCGACCCGGCCGCGCCGATGGTCTGGCCGAGGTAGAACAGCGCCGTCAGTAGCGCCATGTCGGTAATGTCGTAGCCGCGCACCTTGACCAGATACAGCGGCAGCCAGGCGATGACGAAGTAGAGCGCATAGGTGCCCGAGAAATGATAGGCGGCCATCGCCCACAGCGACGGCGTGCGCAGCAGCGCCGGATAGGCGCAGGCGGCTTCATCACCGCTGGCGGGCGCATCGACCTCGGCGCGCAGCCGCGCCCAGGGCAGCAGCCAGAGCAGCGTGACCGCGCCGAAGATGACGAACATCTCGCGCCAGCCATAAAGTTCGAGGATGGCGCCACCGGCCAGCGTGCCGACCAGCGGGCCCATCGCGAGCCCGCCCGACAGCGCGATATTGGCAGTGCCGCGCCGCGCCTCGGGCGCCCGCGCCATCAGTTTCGATGCGCTGGGAAAGGCAACACCCTCCCCCACCCCCATCAGCAGCCGCAGCACGACCAGCGAAACCAGCCCGCCGGCAAGGCCCATCAGCAAGGTCGCCAGCGCCCAGATCGCCACGCCCGCGGCCATCAGCCGGTGTACCGAAACCCGATCGGCAAGCCAGCCCGACAGCAGCAGGAACGGCACATAGGTCCAGAAAAACGCGGATACGACCAGGCCATAGCCCGTCGCCGACAGCCCCATCTCGTCCTTGATCAGCGGCGCCGCCACCGACACCGCGCCGCGATCGATATAGTTGAGCATGATCGCCGCCCCGACCATCACGATCAGCCCGACAGAGGGGCCGGACCGGGCGGGAGACGCGGGGAAGGATGCCATTGCGAAAAACTCGCAGAACTTGCCCGAATGTCAACGACACCGGAATGATCGGGGCTGGCATTATTGCAACAGTGTCGCAAATTCGCGCTGGCGGCCGCCGCGCCGCATTGACCGCAAATGCAACAGATGGTGCACTGCGTTACAAATATAACCAGATTGTTAACTTGGGGAGATTGAAGATGTCGCGTTCCGCTTCGCGCCGCCGTGTCGCCATGCTGTGCGCCGGCGCATCGCTTGTAGCGCTCGCCATGCCGGCGCAGGCCCAGCAGGTCGCCGATGCCGTGGACAGCGATACCATCGTCGTCACCGCGACCAAACGCGACTCCAATCTGCAGGACGTGCCGTTTTCGATCAACGCGCAGACGTCGGCCGACATCCAGCGCCAGCACGCGACGACGATCGAGGACCTGTCGCGCAGCGTCGCCGGCCTGACCATCCAGAACCTCGGCCCCGGCCAGAGCCAGGTGTCGATCCGCGGCGTCTCGTCGGGCCAGATCGTCCGCGACCAGCCCGGCGTCAAGGAACAGGTCGGCTTCTACCTCGACGAATCGGTGATCTCGCTGTCGCTGTTCACCCCCGATATCGACCTGTTCGATCTCAACCGCGTCGAAACGTTGCGCGGCCCGCAGGGCACGCTGTTCGGCTCGGGCTCGGTCGGCGGCACCATCCGCTACATCACCAACAAGCCGACGACCGCCCGCGTCGAAGGCCAGGTGGAGGGCGATTTCAACTATATCGACGGCGGCGACGTCGGCGGCTCGCTCAAGGGCGCGCTCAACCTGCCGCTCGGCGACAAGCTCGCGGTGCGCGCCGTCGGCTATTACACCCGCTACGGCGGCTTCATCGATGCGCTCGGCCCCGCCGCGCGCAAGGACGTCAACAACGGCGAACGCTATGGCGGCCGCGTCGCCGTGCTGTTCCAGCCGAGCGAGAACGTCAAGATCACCCCGCGCGTGCTGTATCAGGAGGTTCATACCGACGGCTTCAACCGCCAGGAAACCTATAACCTGTTCGCCAACCCGTTCACCACCACCCGCCCGGCGGTGACGTTGCAGGATCGCCAGCAATATCTGCTGCTCCGCGAGGCGTTTTCCGACAAGACG
>JBBQKM010000360.1:0-2845 GCA_038326915.1 Sphingomonadales bacterium | reverse complement strand
AACAGCAGCGTGAAGCCGGCGACCGACAGCAGCAGGGGGGTAAGGATTTCCGGCGCGATCGACGATTTGCCGGCCAGCACGTTGATGCTCGATCCCTGGTGCAGCGTGTTCCACCATTCGACCGAATATTTGATGATCGGCAGGTTGATCGCGCCGACCAGCGCGAGGATGGCGGCGCCGCGGCGTTCGCCGCCGCGCTCGGCTTCGGAGGCGGATAGCGCCAGATAGCCGAGATAGAGGAACAGCAGCACCAGTTGCGAGGTCAGCCGCGCATCCCACACCCAATAGGTGCCCCAGGTCGGCTTGCCCCACAGCGAGCCCGACATCAGGCAGATCGCGGTGAACGCCGCGCCCGGCACCGCCACGGCGCGCGCCGCGATGGTAGCGAGCGGGTGGCGCCAGATCAGCGCCGTCGCCGAAGCAATCGCCAGGCTGAAATAGCCCGCCGAACCGAGCCAGGCCGCCGGCACATGGACATACATGATCCGCACGCTTTCGCCCTGCTGGTAATCGGGCGGGCTGGCGAACAGGCCGATGTACAGGCCGGCGATGGTCAGGATCAGCCCTGGCACCAGGGTCAGCGGCAAGGCCCAGCGGGCGATGCGCAGGAAGCGGGCAGGGTTGGCAAAACGGTGCATGACGGGCGCTTTTAGCACGCGGTGCCGTGGGGGGAAGGGGGCGTGTTGGCGCGGCGGCTTTGCCGACAGCGGCAGGGGTGTGCAATGCTGCCGCTCATGAAGAACGTCTTGTTCATTTGCAGTCGGAATCGGTTGCGCAGCCCGACGGCGGAGCATGTTTTTGCCGATTATCCCGGGATCGAGGTCAGTTCGGCAGGAACGAGCATCGACGCCGACAACCCGCTGAGCTCCGAGCTTGTCGGTTGGGCCGACATCATTTTCGTGATGGAGAAGGCGCATCGCACCAAGCTTCAGAAAGGATATCGTGCTGCGTTGAAGTCGGCGCGCGTCATCTGTCTCGACATACCCGATGACTACGGTTTCATGGACGAGGCGCTGGTCAGGCTATTGCAAGCCAAGGTGCCGCGATATCTGCCGACGTGATCGGGGTATCGGGATTACGTATTGGTCGCGACACAGACGAATCCATGCCGACAGTCAACGCGCTCGGTGGCGAAACGGGCTTGTAAGCAGCCGCGCTCAGCCGGGTGGCAGCGCCGCAATGGCGCGATCATGCTGCCGGGACAACAACAGCAGCGCCGTCGCCGCGCCGATCAGGCACATCAGCATGTCCCATTGCGTATCCCAAGGATCGCCCTGGGTGCCGAGAAATTCGTCGGCGCCCTGGCCCAGCGCCATTGCGGCACCGAATTCGACAAGTTCATAGGTTGCGCTGACGGCGAGGCAGCACGCCAGCGTCAGCGCGGCGAGCAATCGCCCGGGCTGCACGCCGCCGACCCGCACCAGCAGTTCGCGCAGCACGATCGCCGGCACGAAACCCTGCATGAAATGCCCCAGCCGGTCATAGGGGTTGCGCGCGAGGCCGAGCCAATCCTGCACGGCAAAGCCGATAGGGACGCGCGCATAGGTATAGGCGCCGCCGAGCATCAGCACGAGGCCGTGCAGCGCGATCAGCACCAGTGCGAGTGTTGTCAGCGGCCAGCGCCGGCCGGTCAGCCACAGCACCGGCAGGACCACCAGCGCCGGCGCGACCTCCATCCACCAGGTGGCGCGGTCATAGGGTTGCCAGCCCGAAGCGACCAGCGCAACGAGCCAGACGGCGGCGAGGATGCCGAGCTTGAGGGTGTAGGACGACCCGGTCATCGCTGTGTCCGGGTCGCAGCCTGCATCAGCGCGGTGCGATCACCATCAACATCTGCCGGCCTTCCATCTTCGGCGTCTGCTCGACCTTGGCATATTCTGCCGAATCGTCGCGCACCCGCTCGAGCAGCGCCAGGCCCAGTTCGCCGTGCGACAGCTCGCGACCGCGGAAGCGCAGGGTGAGTTTCACCTTGTCGCCTTCCTCGATGAAGCGGTGGACCGCCTTCATCTTGGTCTCGTAATCATGGTCGTCGATGTTCGGACGCATCTTGATCTCCTTGATCTCCTGCGTCTTCTGGTTCTTGCGCGCGGCGGCGGCCTTTTTCTGGGCCTCGTATTTGAACTTGCCGACATCGAGGATCTTGCACACCGGCGGATCGGCGCCGGGGGACACCTCGACAAGGTTCAGCCCGACTTCATGCGCGGTGGCGATGGCTTCCTTGGTGTACAGGACACCCAGATTTTCCCCATCCTGGTCGATGACGCGGACCTTGGGAACGGTGATGAATTCGTCATAGCGCGGGCCGTTCATCGGCGCCGGTGCGTTCATCATGCGGCGTGGGGGCGGTGGTATGGCAGAGTCTCCTGTCGTGTTGCAGCGCGCTATGTAACCCCGATTGGTCGCAACCGAAAGGGACAGGCGCCCGAATTGTCGGGAATTTCGCGGTGATGACGCAATTCGGGCACAACAGCGCGGCTCAAAGTTCCGCGCGGCGGCGCCAAAACTTGACAAATATCACCGATATGGTTATCTAGCCGAGCTTCGCGCTCTTTGACATCGCTGCAGACGTATCGCCGCTGGCGCGCCCGGCAAGTTGACCGGTGCGCATATTGACTGCCGAAACGGTAAACTTAGTCAACTTCCAGCGCGAAATCGGTATCCGGATACCCGAAATCCGGCGCGACTCGGCCGCGCCGGTCAGCGCTTGCGCCCCTTCGTCATCGGATCGGGCTTTTTCGGGCGCTGCCACCCCGGTGGTGCCTCGGGCTTCGGATGCTGGGTGCCGATGCCCATCGCGCCGGGAACCTGGGCGTGGATTTCGGACGGGTCGAAATCGAGCGCCTTC
>JBBQKM010000359.1:0-2855 GCA_038326915.1 Sphingomonadales bacterium | reverse complement strand
GCGCTCGGCACGCATCGCAACATCGTGTCGAACATCATGGCATCGGGCTTTGCCGCGGCGCGCGCCTATCTGCGCCGCGGGGAAATGCCGCCGGCGCCCGATCCCGATGCGCCGCAAAAGGCGACGTTGCTCAGCGTGCCGTTCTTCCACGCTACCGGCTGCCACGCCGTGCTGTCGCCGTCGCTGTTCGCCGGCGCGAAACTCGTGCTGATGCGCAAATGGGATGTGCTGGAGGCGATGGGGCTGATCGAGCGCGAAAAAATCACCGGCTGCGGCGGCGTGCCGACCATCGCCTGGCAGATCATCGAGCACCCCGAGCGCGGGCGTTTCGACCTGTCGAGCCTTGAAACCGTCAGCTATGGCGGCGCGCCATCGGCACCCGAACTGGTGCGCCAGATCAAGAAGGTGTTCGGCAAGGCGATGCCCGGCAACGGCTGGGGGATGACCGAGACCAGCGCCACCTTCACCAGCCATGTCGGCGAGGATTATGAACTGCGCCCCGACAGCTGCGGGCCGGCGTGCGCGGTGTGCGACCTGCAGGTGCGCGACCCCGACGGCAAGGTGCTGGCGTCGGGCGAAGTCGGCGAACTTTACGGGTTCGGCCCCAATGTCGTGAAGGAATATTGGCGCAAGCCCGAAGCGACGGCGGCGACGTTCATCGACGGCTGGGTGCGCACCGGCGACCTGGCGCGCATCGACGACGAAGGCTTCTGCTTCATCATCGACCGCGCCAAGGACATGCTGATCCGCGGCGGCGAGAACATCTATTGCGTCGAGGTCGAAAACGCCCTGTACGAGCATCCGGCGATCATGGACGCAGCGCTCGTCGGCCGCCCGCACAAGACCCTGGGCGAGGAACCGGTGGCGTTCGTGACGCTGAAACCCGGCGCCGAGGCCGGCGAGGACGAATTGCGCAGCTTTGTCGCCGCCCGGCTGGCGGCGTTCAAGGTGCCGGTGGCGGTGACCTTTTCCAACGAGCCGCTGGTGCGCAACGCCAATGGCAAGATCCTGAAGACCGAATTGAAGAAACTGGTTGGGGCTTAGACGCGGTTTCATCTTGATTCATGCACGTCGTCATTCCCGCGCAGGCGGGAATCCATCGCCTCAGAATGCCGATGACAGGACCAGTCAGGCGATGGATCCCCGCCTTCGCGGGGATGACGAGGCTATCTGACCGCAACCGACCCAAACGCCCGGTCGGAACCCCCTGCGCCGCCAGCGGTTGACCCCTGCACAACCACAAAGGGTCATATCATGGGCAAGGGCTGTCTTCTCTGGGCGGTCGGGGTTCCTATCCCGGTCATCATCCTTCTTTACCTTTTCGTCTTCCGCTGATTTCGGAGCGCTTCGTCAGCCGCTTGCAGCGGCGGGGATTTGCCCCGCATCGCGCTTCACGCTAACCCCGGCCGATGAAGCGCCCTGCCACTGCTGCCGACCCGGCTGACCTTGCGGCGTTCCTGGCTGCCAATCCCGGCATCGCGTTTCTCGACCTGTTCTACACCAATCTCGCCGGCGTGCCGCGCGGCAAGCGGCTGCGCGCGCATGAATTCGCCGCCGCCTTCGCCCACGGCCGCTATCTGCCGGGATCGGTGCTGGTCGTCGATATCACCGGCCTCGATGTCGAGGAATCGGGGATGGTGTGGGAAGATGGCGACGCCGATCGCATCGCCTGGCCGGTGCCGGGCACGCTGGCGCCGGCGCCATGGCTGGGCGGCGACAGTGCCGAGGCGATGCTCGCCATGCACGAAATCGCTGGCCGGCCGTGCGATCTCGATCCGCGCCGCGTGCTCGCCAATGTCATCGAACGCTTCACCGCCGACGGTTTGACGCCGGTCGTCGCCTGCGAGCTCGAATTCTACCTCGTCGATGCGCGGCGCACCGCCGATGGCGGCATCAGCCTGCCGCCCGGGCGCGATGGCCGGGTGCCGGCGCACCGCCAGGTCTATGGCCTCGACAGCGCCGATCTCGATGGCGATTACCTGCGCGATCTGTGGGCGGCGTGCGATGCGCTCGGCCTGCCGACCGGCGCCGCGATCGGCGAATATGCCGCCGGCCAGTATGAAATCACGCTGGCGCACAAGGCCGATGCGCTCGCCGCCGCCGACGACGCCGTGCGTTTCAAGCGCGCAGCCAAGGGTGTTGCCGATGGCCGCGGCCGCACAGCGACGTTCATGGCGAAACCCTTTGCGGATCTGTCGGGATCGGGACTGCACATCCATGTCTCGGTCAACGACGAACGCGGCCGCAACATCTTTGCCGGCGATGATCCCGCCGGCAGCGCGGCGCTGGGCCACGCCATCGGCGGCTGCGCCAATCTGATGCCCGCCAGCATTGCGGTGTTCGCCCCCAACGCCAACAGCTATCGTCGTTTCAAACCGAACAGCTATGCCCCGGTGCGCGCCGGCTGGGGCGTCAACAACCGCACCGTGCCACTGCGGATTCCCGCCGGGCCACCGGCATCGCGGCATCTCGAACACCGGCTGTCGGGGGCGGACGCCAACCCGTATCTGGCGGTTGCGGCGGTCCTCGCGGGCATCCACCACGGGCTGACTCATGCCATCGACCCCGGCCCGCCGGTCACCGGCGACGGCCAAACCACGGGGGAACGGCTGCCGACCGATTGGTCGCACGCGCTGGCGCTGTTCGAGGATTCGCGCCTGCTCGCCGACTATTGGGGCGGCCGCTCGGCGGAACTCTATGCGACGGTGAAGCGCGTTGAGGCCGAACGCTACAACGCTGTCATCACGCCGCTGGATTATGATTGGGTGCTGCGCTCGGCCTAGGCTTGGGCTAGAAGCGCCAAAACCGCTGGACGAAAGCCACCCGATGAAATTCTTTGCCGATACCGCCGACAC
>JBBQKM010000358.1:0-2859 GCA_038326915.1 Sphingomonadales bacterium | reverse complement strand
GCGAGCAACAGGCGCTGGGCGACGCCGAAACGATGCTGTTCATCGACGACAACCAGCCCGAGATCGTCGTAATCGACCGCATCCTGGAAGATCGCATGGGTGCCGATCAAAATGTCGATGCGCCCCATCGCGAGGTCATCGAGGATGTCCGCCCGCACTTTCCCCTTGTCGCGCCCGGTCAGGATGGCGACCCGCACCGGCAGGGCCCCCAGCAGTTTCGTGATCGTCGCATGATGCTGGCGCGCGAGGATTTCGGTCGGCGCGAGGAACGCCGCCTGCGCCCCGGCCTCGACCGCCGTCAGCATCGCCAACAGCGCCACCAGCGTCTTGCCCGACCCGACATCGCCCTGCACCAGCCGCAGCATCGGCGACGATTGCGCCATGTCGCCGGTGATTTCGGCGAGCACGCGGCTTTGCGCACCGGTCAGCGACCACGGCAGCGCCGCGACCAGCGGCGCCGTCAACCGGCCATCGCCGACGAGCGCCCGCCCCTTGCGCATGCGTGTGTCGCGCCGCACCAGCAGCAGCGCCAGCTGGTTGGCGAGCAATTCGTCATAGGC
The DNA here is from genome assembly GCA_038326915.1 of Sphingomonadales bacterium. Classification (GTDB taxonomy): domain Bacteria; phylum Pseudomonadota; class Alphaproteobacteria; order Sphingomonadales; family Sphingomonadaceae; genus Sandarakinorhabdus. The sequence continues at coordinate 2,299 of JBBQKM010000358.1, read as the reverse complement.
AAGGCGATCCTTGGCCTTGCCCTCGCCATTCAAGTCATGCGCCGCCGCCAGCGCCGCGCGCCACGGCAGCCATTGGTGGCGTTCGAGCACGCTCGGCTCGATCCATTCGGGCAATTCGGGCGCGCGTTCCAGCGCCAGGCCGACGATCTGCCCCATGCGGCGGTTGCTGACACCTTCGGTCAACGGATAGACCGGTTCGCGCAGCATCGGCCCCATCGTTTCGCCGGGCAGCGCGATTTCGGGGTGGCTGATCTGCAGCGACTGGCCATAGCGGTCGAGCTTGCCGGTAATCCGCCGCTGTTGCTGGATCGGCAGCTGGCTGCGCGCCCACGCCCCCGACTGGCCGAAGAACACCAGGTCGACCCATTGCCCACCACTGTCGACGGCACGGACGCGCAACGGGCTGCGCAGGCCGCCGCTGTCGTGGCGGACGATGGTGAGGACGACGACGATCGGCCGGCCGACCAGCGATTCGTCGATGCGTTCGACGAGCACCCGGTCGATCGCCATCACCGGCAGGTGGAACACCAGATCGAGCGCGCGGGTAAGCTTGAGCCGCGCCAATTGCCGCACCAGCGCCGCCCCCACCCCCTTGAGCGCGGACGTTTCGGTGAACAACGGGTTGAGGATGGCGGGTCGCATGACTAAGCAGACCCTAGCTGCCGCGCTCCCGCTTTCAAATGGGGTCGTGGCTTTTGCGCATTGGAGTCCGCGATGGAAGCCGCCAACGACGCCCTTTCTGACGACCACCGGCTACGCCGGCTGCGCTTCCGTGCCTGGCACCGCGGCACCCGCGAGGCCGACCTTATGATCGGCGGCTTTGCTGATCGCTATGCCGCCGGCTGGACCGATGCCGAGCTGCGCTGGTTCGAAGCGCTGCTCGATGAACAGGATGTCGATGTCATGGGCTGGGCGTTCGGCACCATAGCGGCCCCCGAAGCCTTTCACGGGCCGCTGCTCGATGCGTTGAAAAAGCTGGATTATGTCTCACTCACGATGCGCTGAATTTTCCCCTCTCCCATTTGGGGAGAGGGGGCAAGTGATCGATCTCCGCCGCTTCGTCACCGCCACGTCCCCGCTCACCCTCGCGCGCTGCGCCCCCGGTTTCCTGCCCTGGCTGATGGCCGACGTGGCGCGCGCCGCGACAGGCCGCGCCGTGTTCATCGCCGCCGACGACACCAGCGCCCGCGCGCTCGCCGATGCCGCCGGCTTTTTCGCGCCCGAAATCGAGGTGCTGACACTGCCGGCCTGGGATTGCCTGCCCTATGACCGTGCCTCCCCCGGCCTACGCGTCGCTGCCGAGCGTCTCGCCGCGCTGTCGGCGCTCGAACGCACCCCCAAGGGCGCGCAACTGCTTGTCACCACGATCAACGCCGTCACCCAGCGCACGCTGCCGCCGGCGCGCATCGCCGCGCTGACCGCGCGCATCGAGGCCGGCACCCGGGTCGACCGCGATGCGCTGGCCAAGAAACTCGCCGCCAATGGCTATGTCCGCACCGATACGGTGGTGGAGGCGGGCGAATATGCGGTGCGCGGCTCGCTGCTCGACCTGATGCCCGCCGGCAGCGACCATGCCCTGCGCCTCGATTTCTTCGGCGACGAAGTCGAAACGCTGCGCAAGTTCGATCCCGCCAGCCAGCGCACCTTAGGTGTCGCCGACGGCTTCACCCTGCTGCCGGTCAGCGAAGTGCTGCTCGATGAAGATCGCATCCGCAGCTTCCGATCGGGCTATCTCGCCCGCTTCGGCGCCACCGCAACCGGCGACCCGCTGTACGAAGCGGTCAGCGACGGCCGGCGGCTGGCAGGCATGGAACACTGGCTGCCGCTGTTCGAACCCGAACTCGCCACCGTCTTCGATTATCTCGGCCCCGGCGCCGTCATCGTCCGCGAGGCCGGCGCCGACAAGGCCGCCGAGGATCGCTTTGCCGCCATCGCCGATTATCACGACAACCGCACCGCGGCGTTGAGCGGCAAAAAGGGCAGTTACCGCCCGCTGCCGCCGCACGCGCTGTATCTGGGCAAGGACGAATGGTCGGCGCTGCTCAAGGGCCGCGCCGTCCACCTCGCCTCGCCCTATGGCGTTCCCGATGGCACCCGCAACACCATCGATTGCGACGCCGATCCGGCGCGCGACTTCGCACCCGAACGCATCGCCCAGGCCAATGGCGGCCCGCCCGTCTACAGCGCCATCAAGACGCATATCGACGACCGCCGCAGCGCCGGTGACCGGCTGGTGCTCGCCAGCTATTCGAACGGCGCGCGCGAACGGCTGCGCGGGCTGTTGTCGGACGAAGGCATC
>JBBQKM010000357.1:0-2872 GCA_038326915.1 Sphingomonadales bacterium | reverse complement strand
CCGCGGCTTTGTCTTCTACACCAACCTCGACAGCCGCAAGGGCCGCGAGCTTGCCGCCAACCCGTTCGTTCACATGGATTTCCACTGGAAATCGCAGCGCCGCCAGGTGCGCATCGATGGCCACGCCGACCTGGTCAGCGATGCCGAGGCCGATGCCTATTTCGCCACGCGACCGCGTGATTCGCAGCTGGGTGCCTGGGCGTCGACGCAGTCGCGCCCGTTGCCCGACCGTGCGACGTTCGACGCCGGTTTCGCCGAAATGCGTGACCGTTTCGAAGGCCGCGACGTGCCGCGCCCGCCGCGCTGGTCGGGCTGGCGGGTGACGCCGAACGCCATCGAATTCTGGCAGGATCGCGACAATCGCCTGCACGAACGCACCCTGTTCACCCGCACCGACGACGGCTGGGAAACCGGGCTGCTGTATCCATGAGCGTGGCCACGCCATCGGATGAACGCGCGCGATTGACGCGATCGGCGGCGCTGGCATCGACGGGCGTGGCGGTTATCCTGCTCGGGCTGAAGACCTGGGCCGCCTGGGCAACCGGCAGCGTGTCGATGCTCGGCAGCCTTGCCGACACGACTCTCGATCTGCTCGCGTCGCTGCTGACGCTTTACGCCGTCGGTTTTGCCGCGCAGCCCGCCGATGATGACCATCGCTTCGGCCATGGCAAGGCCGAAGCTATTGCAGCGCTGATGCAGACGCTGCTGATCATCGGCAGCGCCATTGCCATCATGTGGCGCGCCGTGCTGGCCTTTGGCGCCACCGACCTGCCGCGCGCACCGCAAGTCGGCATCGGCGTGTCACTGGTCGGCATCGTGCTGACGCTGGCGCTGGTCGCCTGGCAGCGCAGCGTCGTGCGGCGGACCGGATCGATCGCCATCGGCACCGATTCGCTGCATTATCAGAGCGATCTGCTGCTCAATGCGACGGTGATCGCGGCGTTCGGCATCGATGTTTACCTCGGCCTGCACGGTGCTGATGCGGTGTTCGGCGTCGTCATTGCGCTGTGGATTGCGTGGAATGCGCTGAAATCGGCACGCCACGCCATCGACATGCTGATGGACCGCGAATGGCCCGAGGAAAAACGCCGCGCGCTTGCCGCCATTGCCATGGCTGTGCCGGGCGTGGAGGATGTCCACGATCTTCGCACCCGGTCGAGCGGCAATCTCGATTTCGTCCAGTTCCATATCTGGCTCGCTCCCGAAATGACGGTGGCCGCGGCGCACGACATCGTCGACACCGTCGAGCAGCACCTAGTCGACGCATTTCCGGAATCGGAATTCTTCATTCATATCGATCCGCGCGGCCACCGCGACGCGATCGCCGACATTGCCGCCTGAAGGACCCTGATGCGCCTGCCATTCATCCAGATCGATGCCTTTGCCGATGCGCCGTTCAGCGGCAATCCGGCCGCCGTGATGCCGCTGACCGAATGGCTGCCCGATGCAACGCTGCAGGCGATCGCCGAGGAGAATAATCTCGCCGAAACCGCGTTCCTGGTCCCCTGCCCCGACCCCGAAACCGCCGATTTCGACCTGCGCTGGTTTACGCCGGGCGTCGAGGTGGCGCTGTGCGGGCATGCAACGCTCGCCAGCGGGCACCTCATTCTTGCTGCCCTGCCCGGCATGAGCGAAGTGCGGTTTTCGACCAAGAAAGCCGGCGTGCTGACGGTGGCGCGCCTCCCCGATGGCTATGCGCTGTCGCTGCCGGCCTGGGTTGCCGATGTACCCGTAACCGGCGAACGCCTCGAGGCCTTTGCCGCCGCGCTGCGCTCCCGACCGCAGGCCGTGCTGGCGCGCGGCAGCGATTATTTCATCGCGGTTTTCGAAACCGCCGCCGCCGTGCGCGGGCTCGACCCCGATTTCCGCGCCATCATCGACCTGCAGCGGGGGGCCGACATCATGGTCATCGCCACCGCACCCGGCGAGCCCGGCGATGCCGATGTCGTCAGCCGGGTGTTCGTGCCCGAGGCCGGGGTGGACGAAGACAGCGTCACCGGGTCGGCGCATGCCATATTGACGCCCTATTGGACGGCGCGCCTCGGCCGCGATCGCTTCACCGCGCACCAGGCGAGCAAGCGCGGCGGCACGCTGGGCTGCCGGTTGTTCGGCGACCGCGCCGTCCTCAGCGGCAAGTGCCGGACAGTGATCGAGGGCGAGTTCATCCTTGCCTGAACTGCACGGCGCCCCCTACACCGCCGCCATGGCAACGCGCCCGTTCCTGAAAATGCACGGCCTCGGCAATGACTTCATTGTCTTCGATGCGCGTGCCGAACCGCTGGCGCTGACGGCAACGCAGGTGCGGGCCTTGTCCGACCGCCGCACCGGCATCGGCTGCGACCAGTTGATCGTCGTCGAGCCGAGCGCCGTGGCGACCGTTCGCGCCCGCTTCTGGAACTGCGATGGCGAGGAAGTCGCCGCCTGTGGCAATGGCAGCCGCGCGGTCGCCGCGCTGGTCGGCGGGGAGGCCAGCATCGAGACGGCCGGCGGCCTGCTGGTGGCCGCCGTAACCGCCGGCGGCGCCACGGTCGACATGGGCTTGCCGCGGTTCGGCTGGGACGAAATTCCGCTCGCCTATGCGCTCGACACGCGCAACCTGCCGCTGGCCTGGGGGCCGCTCGAACATCCCGGCGCCGCCAATGTCGGCAACCCGCATATGGTGTTCTTCGTCACTGATCCCGATGCCGTCGATCTGGCTGTGCTGGGCCCCGAAATTGAGCATGACCCTGTATTTCCCGAACGCGTCAACGTCGGCGTCGCGGCGCTGCCGGCGCGCGACCGCATGATATTGCGCGTGTGGGAACGCGGCGCCGGTCTCACTCGCGCCTGCGGTACCGGCGCTGTTGCCGCCGTTGCGATCGCGCAACGCCGT
>JBBQKM010000356.1:0-2883 GCA_038326915.1 Sphingomonadales bacterium | reverse complement strand
TTGATCAGCCCGTCGAAGCCCTGCAGCACCGCGGCATTGTCGGCGCCGTCACCGGGGGCGGTTGCACCGAACACCTGTTCGGATTCGGCATCGGTGGTGCGGGCGAAATACTCGCGGAAGCCCGCCAGCAGGTCGGTCTTGGTGATCAGCACATAAACCGGCAGCGCCTGGCCGAGCGAGGTGCCGATTTCGGCGAGGCGGGCGCGGATATTCTCGGCGTGTGACGTCATCTTGCGGGCATCGGCAAAATCGGGCGCCGGGATGGCGACGATCACGCCGTTGAGCGGCTGCAGCGGCCGGTGCTGCTTCAACAGCGCGAGAAAGCCCTTCCAGCCTTCGGCATCGGCGGCGGCATTGTCGTCCTGGGTGACGTAGCGGCCGGCAGTATCGATCAGCACGGCTTCGTCGGTGAACCACCAGTCGCAATTGGGCGTCTTGGGCTGGCCACGCAGCGCGCGATATTCGCCGGCGACGGCGGTCGGGAAACCCAGGCCGGAATTGAGCAGCGCCGTCGTTTTGCCGGCGCCCGATGGCCCGATGATGGCGTACCAGGGCAGTTGATAGACATAGGTGCCGCGCTTGCCGAGTTTGGTCGACCGCAGCATCGTCAGCGCTTCCGACAGCTTGGCGGTCAGTTCGTCGCTGTCCGCCGGCCCGCGGGTTTCGGGCGCCAGCGCATCGACGAGCGCGGCGTTGCGGCGCTTGTCACGGCCGCGCGCCCAGAGCCAATAGCCGAGCACGCCGAGCAGTGGCAGCACGGCGACGAACAATGTCGCCGGCCACCAGCCAAAGGGCTTCCAGCCGCCGATCGCCAGCAACGGCCCGACGAACCAGATAATGATTCCGAACAGCAGCGCGCCGATGATGCGCCAGAACCATGGATTGCGCAGCAGCGCCTTCAGATTGCTCACGCCCTGATCCCCCGGCCGGTCATGTTCAGCGCCCCAATCACCGCCACGCTACATCGTTGGCGACGCGCAGTTCGACCCGGCGGTTCTGCCGCCGGCCGTCGTCGCTGCCATTGTCGCCGATCGGCTGGGCATCGCCGACACCGCTTGCCGCCGTGCGGCTGGGGTCGGTCAGGCCGGCGCTCGACAGCGCCGCGCTGACGGCGCGGGCCCGCGCTTCGGATAGCGCCAGGTTCGACGGGAATTCGAGCGATCGTATGCCTTGGTTGTCGGTATGGCCGACGATGCGGATCGGGCCCTTCGACAGGTTCGCCGCCTGCGCCAGCCGGCCGAAGGTGTCGCTCCATTCGGATGCCGGGGTGGCCGCCGCCGATCCGAACAGCCCCTGGTTGACCAGCCGCAGCACGATTTCATTGCCTTCGCGCAGCACCGTCACCCGGCCGCTGGCGATATCGGGGGCGAGGATCGTCTTCATCCGGTCGAACGTCGGTGTCGCGGTTTCGGGCGCGGGCGGTGGCGGCACGATCGTCGAGGTGCCGACGGCCTGGTTGAGCGATGCCATCGCGGCGTCGGACTGGCTCGACAGGCGGAACAGCAGCCCGGCAAAGATTACCAGCGCCACAGTCGCCAGCCCGGCGAGGATCGCCCACAGCGGGATGCGCGGCGCATAGCTACCGCCGGCGGCGGTGACGCCGCGCCACTGCGGCGACAGTTCGGCGGGCGGCGGTCCGGCGCGGCCGGAGATCGCGCTAGCGAGGCGCGAACGCCGCTGCTGCAGCAAAGATTGCCCGCGCGGATCGAGCGCAGCGCGGCCTTCGAAGCCCAGCGCCAAGCACTGGTAAAGCAGTTCCATCAGCCGCGGCTCACGCGCCGGATCGGCCTCCATGCGCTCGGCGAACTGGAACAACCGGTCACCGCCCTGGGTGTCGTTATGATAGGCGGCGAGCAGGCTGTGCTGCGACCACGGGCTGTTGGCGCCCCACGGCGTCGACATGACCGCATCGTCCATGAAGGCGCAGAGGATATAGTGCGCCAGCTGCGCGCTCTTGGGGTCGATCCCCAGCTTCTGGATGCGCGGCGTGAAGGCATCGAGTTCGCGGATTACCAGTTGGCGCAGGCCGGCAAGATCGGGGCCGACCGGCATGGTGCGAACCTGGCTGGCAAGGTGGATCAGCCGGCCGGCGGCGGCAACCAGCGGTTCCGGGCCGTAAAGATCGGGCTCGGCAGCGGCAAAATCGAGCCGAGCCGGGGCGCCGCCCGACTGGCGCTGCGCCTGCCCGCCGGCAGCGGGCTGCGGGGTGGGGGGAACATAGGCGCCGGGGGCGGGGGCGGCCGGGGCCACGGGCGCGGCTGGCGCGCCGATCGGTCGCCCGGGCTGGAACACGGTGCGTTCCGATGGCGGGTCTTCGGGCTTGTCGCTCATGATTGCGCCCCCCTGATCGCCCACATTTCGAGCTCGAGGCCCGGAATGTCGCCCGCCACGTGCAGCGCGACGGCGCCCGATGTGCGCACCGTCTGCCATTGTTCATGGCGGATATTGATACTGAAATAGACCGAATTGGCGCGGAACGGTATCTGCCGCGGCTCCGAAGGCATCGGGAAGATGTCGGCGCCGGGCAATTGGCGCATGACAAGGTCGCGGATATGCTCGACCGATCCGATCTTGGCGCGTCGCGGCAGGTTGGCGCGCAGCGATTCGGTGTCGACCGCCGCCCGCGCCGCCAGCACAAAGGCGGCGCCGGTGAACAGCGACCGGTCGCTGATCTGGCCGACGCGGATGCCATAGGCGCGTTCTTCGAGCGGGATCGCCACCGCCGATTGCTCGAATACCGCGCTCAGCGACCGCCGCAGGTCCCCCATCACCGCGTCGAAGCAGACACGCTGTTCGCGGTGGGCGTACATCGGCATGAATTGCGGGCGGTTGCTGCTGGCGGTAATCGTCGAAATCTCGGCGGCAAGCACGCACAAGGTGCCA
>JBBQKM010000355.1:0-2883 GCA_038326915.1 Sphingomonadales bacterium | reverse complement strand
TGCTGTACGCGCCCGGCCATCGCGGCCCGGCGTTCAACGTCGCGCACCTGTATGTCGATGATGTCGATGCGCTCCACACGCGCTGCGTTGCGCATGGCGTCAGCATCGTGAAGGCGATTGCCGACAAGGATTACGGCATGCGGGCGTTCGTCATCGCAGACCCCGACGGCAACCGCATCGATATCGGCGAGCCGGATTAGGTCGTTACCTAGTTCTTTGCCGCCACTGGCACCTTGGGCGCTGCGACACTCGCCGTGGTGGCAGTATTGAGCGCCACTTGCAGGCGATCGGCAGCGCTGCAATCGGTCTTGCACAGCGCCTTGATGCGAGCGAGGTTGACCTGCGCGCGCGCCGTCGCGCCGCGCTGGATATAGGCCTTGCCCTGCCCTTCGAGCGCCGCAAGATCGGACGGATTCAGCGCCAGCGCCTCGCGATAATATTTGACTGCCTTGCCGGGAAGGCCGAGCTTTTCATAGCCCATGGCGATGCCGCTGAACGCCGCGACATTCTTGGGGTCGCTGGCCAGCGCCGCTTCATAAAAATCGATCGCCGCATTGGCATCGCCGCGCGCCAGCGCCGCCTTGCCCTGGTCGGACATCTGCACGGACAACGGCTTGAGCACGTCGTCGCCGGCCGGCGCGGCGCCCACCGCGACCGCCGAAACGGTGCCGGCAATCAACAGCCCCAGCGGAATCATCCAACGCGCGCGCATCTGAACCTCTTCGTTGCAGCGCAGCCTTGTTAGCAGGTCCGCTGCAGCCTTGCGATGTAGAATCCGTCGCACCCCTGGTCCCCCGGTGACAGCACCAGCTGAGATACGTCGTCGGCAACGCCGGGGATGCTGAATGGCATCGGTTGGAAGGCGGTTTTCTTTGCGGTGAACGCGGCGATACGCGCCTCGCCTTCCGCTGGCAGCAGCGAACAGACCACATAGGTCAGGCTGCCGCCCGGCCGCACCAGCTCGGCCGCGAGCAACAGCAGCCGGTCCTGTTCGGCGATCAGCTTTTCCAGTCGGTCGGGCGTCAGCCGCCACCGCGCCTCGGGATTGCGCCGCCAGGTGCCGGTGCCCGAACACGGCGCATCGACCATCACGCGATCGGCGAGCCCCGCCAGATCGCCAAGCGATTCCCATTCGCGGCGCGGGTTGAGCAGCCGCGTTTCGACCATGCTGACGCCGGCGCGCGCCAGCCGCTGCGGCATCGCCGACAGCCGGCCGCGATCGGTATCGGCGGCAATCAACCGGCCGCGATTGCCCATGGCCGCGGCCAGCGCCAATGTCTTGCCGCCGGCGCCGGCGCACAGGTCGATGACCAGTTCCTCCGGGATAGCGCCGACCGCCAGCGCCGCCAGTTGCGAGCCTTCGTCCTGGACTTCGATCTTGCCGGCGTGAAAGGCCGGCAGCGTTTCGACATTCAGGCCCTGCGGCGCGCGCAGGCCATCGGGGGCGTGGCGCGTCGGGGTGCAATCGGGAAGCTCGATCAGCATTTCGTCGCGATTGGCGGCGATCGTGTTGACGCGCAGATCGAGCGGCGCGCGGTCGAGCAGCGCCGCCACGGCGGTTTCGGTGTCCTTGCCGAAGCGCGTGCGCAGCATGTCGAGCTGCCAGCCCGGCGCCAGTGACGGCCGCGCCTCGGGCTCACCCGGGACCAGCGCCGGCGGGGCATGGCCATCCGATCCGAACAGCGCCAGCAACTCCGGAGCATTTGCCCGCGCATGGCCGATCAGCGCGGCGCGGCCGGTTTCCGGCGGCGATCCGATGCTGCGGATGACATCGAACACCAGGTCGCGCACCGCGCGGCGATCCTTGGACCCGGCATAGCGCCGCGTGGTGAAGTAACGCTGGACGATGGTATCGGCGGCAGCGCCACCGGTGCGAGCGGCAACAACCGCCTGGTCAAGACATTCTATCGCGGCCTGGACGCGTGCTGCAGCTATCAAATCGTCGTCAACCCATCGTCGGATAATTGGGGGCTTCGCGCGTAATGGTCACGTCATGGACATGGCTTTCCCGCAGGCCGGCATTGGTAATGCGGATGAATTCGGCGCGATCACGGAAATCCTTCAGCGTCGCCGAACCGGTGTAACCCATCGCCGCCTTCACCCCGCCGACAAGCTGGTGGAGCACATCGCGCGCCGGGCCCTTGTAGGGCACCTGGCCTTCGATGCCTTCGGGGACAAGCTTCAGCTGGTCCTTGATATCCTGCTGGAAATAGCGATCGGCCGAGCCCCGCGCCATGGCGGCAACGCTGCCCATGCCGCGATAGCTTTTATAGGTGCGGCCCTGCCACAGGAAGGTTTCACCAGGCGCTTCTTCTGTTCCGGCGAGCAGGCTGCCGACCATGACCGCGGCGGCGCCTGCGGCCAGCGCCTTGGCAACATCGCCCGACGTGCGCAGGCCACCATCGGCGATGACCGGGATACCGAGGCGGGCGGCGGCTTCGGCGGTGTCGATGACCGCGGTGAGCTGTGGCACGCCGACACCGGCGACGACGCGGGTGGTGCAGATCGAGCCGGGGCCGATGCCGACCTTGATGCCATCGGCGCCGGCACCGATCAGCGCGCGCGCCGCTTCGGCGGTGGCAACGTTGCCGGCGATGACCTGGGCACCGTTCGACGCCTTCTTGATGCGATTGACCGCTTCAGCAACGCGATCGCTATGGCCGTGCGCGGTATCGACGACGATCAGATCGCATTCGGCATCGAGCAGCGCCTCGGTGCGTTCCTGCCCGGTATCGCCGACGGTGGTAGCAGCGGCGACCCGTAGGCGGCCGGCGCCATCCTTGGTGGCATTCGGATAAGTGACCGCGCGTTCGATATCCTTGACGGTGATCAGTCCGATGCAATGACCTTCGTCATCGACGACCAGCAGTTTTTCGATCCGGC
>JBBQKM010000354.1:0-2921 GCA_038326915.1 Sphingomonadales bacterium | reverse complement strand
AGTTCGGTGAGCGCATACATGGCGGTGCCGGCGGTCACGACCAGCGTGCCCTCCTCGTCCGACATTTCGTCGTTGATCGAGACCAGCGTGTTGATGTGGTTGACCTGGTATTCGCAGAAGCCGCCGTCGGTGGTGAAGCCGTTGGCGCGGTGGCCCTTATCGACGTCGCCGTAATTGAGACCGTAATTATGGCAAGACGTATACATGCCCTCGCGGCAGCGCTTGCACTGGCCGCAGCCGGCATGGATTTCGACCGCGACGCGCTGACCGATTTTGTATTCGTCGACGCCGGCGCCGAGGCCAACCACGGTGCCCATGTATTCGTGGCCAGGCGTGAAGCCCTTGTTGAACGGCAGGCCGCCTTGAATCGAGGCGGGCGGGCCGTGATAGATGATTTCCAGATCGGTGGCGCAGATCGCGACCGCGTCGATGCGCACCAGTACCTCGGCCTTTTTCGGCACCGGCGTCGGCTTGTCGGTCATGCTCAACTGACCGGGATCGCCGAGCACCCAGGCGCGCATCGTGTCGGGGATCGGGAACTCATTGTGATTAGTTTTAACGCCAGCGGGTGCGTACATCGTTCCTCCAGAAATAAATTGAGAGAGCCGTCAGGCGATCAGTTGGCGACTGCCTGCGGCTGTGTGGTTGGCTGTTCGCCGAACTGCGCCGACAGAGCGCGCGCCGCCGATACGATTTCTTCGCGCATCAGATCGATGTGCTCGGGCGTCGCCCGCATGGTGGGGGTGGAGGCCGAAATCGCGCCGATGACGGTGCCGGCCTGATCGCGGATGGCGGCGCCGACGCAGATCACGCCTGGGAGAAACTCCTCCTGGTCGACGGCATAGCCATTGCGGCGCACGTGCCGGAGCGATTCAATCAGCGCGGGGACGTCGGTGATGGTGTGTTCGGTGTAACGCATCATGCCGTGACCGACCATGCGCTGCATTTCTTCTTCCGGCAGCCAGGCCATGATCGCCTTGCCGAGCGAGGTGGCGTGCGGCGCTTCCAGCTTGCCGACCTGACCGGAATTAACACGCACGGCGTGACGCGCTTCGCGGCGGGAGAGCGTGATGACCGTGTCGCCCTGCAGGCCGGCCAGGTGGACGGTCTCGCCGGTGGCGGCGTTGACCTGTTCGAGGAAGGGCTGGGCGCGGCGCGGCAGGTCGACCTGCAGGCAGGCGTGGCTGAGATGAAGGATGCGGGCGCCGAGCGCATAGAGCCTGCGGCCGGGCACCTTGGCGGCAAAGCCGCGCTGGATCAGCGTCGCCAGCAGATGGTGGCAGGTCGAGATGTTGAGGCCCGTGCGATTGGCGAGATCGGTGAGGGTCGCCTCGCCGCCGGCCTCCGCGATGGTCTCCAGGAGATACAAAGCACGGTCGACGGACTGGATGCTGTGGCGCTCGCCATCGGCGCGCGAACGGGGTGGATGGGCCGTTGTACCGGGCCCAGGCAGGATCGTTGCGTCCATGGTTTTGTTTTCTCCCTGCTCTTAGGAAAAACTTATGGGTCATCAGAGTCAAGAAAGATTTCAGTATGAACAATCGCGATTTCTGAAGGTGAAATCTTTTCGCGGGCGCACACTAAAATGTTGGGCAGCAGCCTTCGATCGACGGTTTTAGGGGTGAATTCAACCGGGCGCGGTCATAATTCTCCGCTCATGCCCCGCGGAGGCGGGCATCCAGTCTTGGGCCAAAGAACTGGGTCCCCGCCTACGCGGGGACGAGCGGCGGGTGGATATCCGCCCTCCGCCTACGTCAGGCCCAACTCGATCTCGAGCGCGCCGCACAGCATCTGGCCGATGAGGATGTGCATTTCCTGAATGCGGGCGGTGGTGTCGGACGGCACGATCAGCAGATGATCGGTGAGGCCCTTCATGTCGCCGCCGTTTTTGCCGCTGAACCCGGCGGTGACGATCTGCATCGCTTTTGCTGTTTTAAGCGCGGCGATGACATTCGGGCTTTTGCCCGATGTCGAAATGGCGATGACGACATCGCCGGCCTTGCCGAGCGCCGCGATCTGGCGCGCAAAGATCTGCTCGAAGCCGAGATCGTTGCCGGCGGCGGTAAGCGTCGAGGTATCGGTGGTAAGCGCGATGGCGGCGATCGGCGCACGGTCGCTTTTATAGCGGATAGTCAATTCGGTCGCGAGATGTTGCGCGTCGCCGGCGCTGCCGCCATTACCGAACAGCATAATCTTGCCGCCGGCGCGGATCGAAGTGACGCAAGCGGCCAGCAGCTTGGCGAAACCGTCAGCAAGCGCGGCTTCGCTCGCGCGCGCGACCGCGTGGTGCTCGGCGAACTCGGCTTTGAAATATCCGGCCACGTCCATGGTTCGATATCCTTACGCCGCCTCGCCGCGAAATTCCGGCACCGCCTTGCGCAGCACGTCGTAGATGATGGCACGTTCGTTGCCGGAAAGCCCCTGCTCCAATTGCGCCACGAAGCCTCGCACCTGATCGAGCGAGGCCTGCACCGGTTTGGCGGCGACAATGCCTTCGATGCCGGTTTCTGACATTTCCTCTTCGCGCGCGAATAATATCTCGTGCAGCCGTTCGCCCGGCCGCATGCCGGTAAAACTGATCTGGATATCGCGGCCTGGCTCGAGACCGGAAAGGCGGATGATGCGTTCGGCCAGATCGACGATTTTCACCGGCTGGCCCATGTTGAGCACATAGACCGACACCTTGCCGTCATTGGCGCCAAGCGCGTGGGTGGCGGCCGTAATGACCAGATCGCATGCTTCGCGGATGGTCATGAAGTAGCGCACCATGTCGGGATGCGTGACGGTGACCGGGCCGCCGGCCTCGATCTGCGCCTTGAATTTCGGCACCACCGAGCCATTCGACGCCAGCACATTGCCGAAACGCACCGAGATCAGCCGCATCGGGCGTTCGCCGCCGGCGCGACGAAGATCGGCGTCGA
>JBBQKM010000353.1:0-2927 GCA_038326915.1 Sphingomonadales bacterium | reverse complement strand
CGCGCGTGTCCTTGTCCAGCCCGGCGAAGGTTTCGGGGCGCGGCAGGCCCTTCAATCGGCCATCGGTGCCATAACTCCACGCATGATAAGGGCAGACCAGCGCGGGCGATTTGACCAGTTCACACCCCTCCACCAGCCGCGTGCCGCGATGCCGGCAGACATTCATGAACACGCGGGCCACCCCCTTGCCATCGCGCGCGATCAGCAGCGGCACCCCGAAAACATACTGGGTAACGGTGGGGTTGGGGCCGGGCAGCAGCGCCGATGGCCCCAGGATCACCGGCTGGCGGCGGAACAGCCGGTCCTGTTCGCGGGCAAAGCGATCGGGGCAGGTATAGACGCTGGCCGGAATCGTGCTGGTGACCGCCGGGGCCGGGCGCTGCGCCGCCGCCGGGATCGATTCGGCGAGCGCCAGCTGGCCGGGGGTCGGGCGGCGGAAGGGCACGTGCAGATCCATGGCGTCATGCTACGCCGTTTTGGGCTCACGGCAAACTGCGCTTGGCGTTGGGGCGAACAGCCGCTAGCTTGGTCGTTGTAGCGCTCCTGCGGGTGCCGGTTTCGCACGCCACCGGGTCGGTTGCCGACTTCCCTCCTGCCAGCCGGACTGACGCTATCATGCCCCTCTACACCGATCCGCGCGCGCCGTTGCGCCTGACTGCCGGGGCGCTGCGCCACCGCCCGGTCATCGGCTATGGGCTCGCCGTTGTCGCCGTCGCGCTGGCGCTGGGCATCCGCATCGGCATCGGCGACGCGTTTCCGCCCGGCTTTCCGTTCCTGACCTTTTTTCCCGTCATCGTCCTGATCAGCTATCTGGCCGGCGTCGGCCCCGGCGTGGCGGCGGCGGTGCTGTCGCTGGCGGCGGCGAAATTCTTCGTGATTCCGCCGATCAACAGCTTTGCGATCGGCGACGACGGGGTGATGCCGCTGCTGTTCTTTGCCCTTGTGGCCGGCATCGACATTGCGCTGATCGCGATCATGCAGGGGGCGCTCGACCGGCTGACCGCGGAACGCCGGCTCACCGCCAGCCTGTATGACCAGCAGCGCAACCTGTTCGCCGAGCTGCAGCACCGCGTTGCCAACAACATGGCGTTCATTTCGGGGCTGCTGCGCCTGCAGAAACGCCGCATCGCCGCCGATCCCGCCAGCGCCCCCCAGGCGTTCGACGAGGCCGTCAGCCGCATCGACACGATGGGCCGCGTGCATCGCCGGCTTTATGATCCGGCCGCTGCCAACGCGGCGCTGGGGGCGCATCTCCAGTCGATCTGCGAGGAAATCATCGATGGCTCGGGCCACAGCCATATCGAATGCCATGTCGATCTGCCCGATGTCCGCGTCGATCTCGAACGCCTGCTGCCGCTGTCGCTGATCGTTGCCGAAACCGTCACCAATTCGTTGAAGCACGGCTTTGCCGGGCGCGCGCACGGCCGCGTCACGGTGCGCCACGAGGCGCTCGCCGATGGCGGGCTGGCGATCATCATCCGCGACGATGGCATCGGGCTGCCACCCGCCGACACCAGCGACGCCGGCCCGGGCCTTGGCATGCGCATCGTCGACGGGCTGGTGCGCCAGTTCGGCGGCACCATCACGATGAGCAGCGATGGCGGCGCCGTGACCCGGGTGACAATGCCGCCTGTCGCGCCAAGCGAGGGTGACAGCTATGGTGACAGGGGCGGCGGGGCCATTACAAGGGTGGCATGACCCAGGATATCGCCGCCGGCTGGCGGGCAGCGCTCCCCTTCTGGCTGCGGCCCTATTTCGAGAAAGGCCCGGTCGGCGCCTTGCTGCTCGGCATGGCCTCGGGCTTTCCGATCGCGATGATCGCCGCGACGCTGACGACGCGGCTGGCCGAAAGCGGCATCGAAAAGAAAACCGTGACGGCCTTTGCGCTGGCGCTGCTGATGTACAATTTCAAGCTGCTGTGGGCGCCGCTGATCGATCGCTGGCGGCTGCCGGGGCTCGCCAACGCCATCGGCCACCGTCGCGCCTGGCTGCTGGTGACGGCGCTCTGCGTGGTTGCGGCAGTGACCTGGCTGGGGCTGGCCGATCCGGTCGACCAGCTCGGCATGGTGGTGGCGGCGGCGATTGCCGTGGGCTTTGCCGGCGCCAGCTTCGATATCGTCATCGATGCCTATCGCATCGAAAATCTGACGCCCGAACAGCTCGGCACCGGATCGGGCATGACGCAATATGGCTGGCGGATCGGCAACGCGCTGGCGGCATCGACGGTGCTGGTGCTCGCCAGCCGGGTCGGCTGGTCGGCGGCCTATGTCACCGCCACGCTGTTCGTGCTGCCGGCACTGGCGGCGGGGCTGTTGCTGGGCGAACCCGAACGGCCGCCGCTCGCAGGTGCCGCAAAACGCGGCTGGGCCGCCGTGCAGGATGCGGTGGTGGCGCCGCTGGCGGATTTTCTGCGCCGCCAGGGCGCCGCGCTGACGCTGCTGTTCGTGCTCCTCCACAAGATCGGTGATACCGTCGCCAATCTGTCGCTGCGGCTGCTGTTCGCCGACCTGGGCTTCAGCAAGGATGAAATCGCCGGCTATGATGTCGGCATCGGTTTCGTCGCGCTGCTCGTCGGCATTTTCGTCGGCGGGTTGCTGTACAAATCCATCGGCATGAAGCGTTCGGTGCTCGCCAGCCTGATCCTGATGGGCATTTCCAACCTGGGGTTCGCCATCCTGGCGGTCGCCGGCCATTCGAACGCCGGCATGGCGCTGGCGATCGGTTTCGAAAACTTCAGCAGCGGGTTCGGCGGCGTCGCCGTCGGTGCCTATTTCGCCGCTTTGTGCGACCATCGTTTCACCGCAACGCAGTTTGCACTGGTGTCGGCGGCGGCGTCGATCGTCGGCCGGACGTTCAGCGCCGCGACCGCCGGCCGGCTGATCGAGACCATGGGCTATGTCGATTTCTACCTGCTGACCACCGTGCTG
>JBBQKM010000352.1:0-2936 GCA_038326915.1 Sphingomonadales bacterium | reverse complement strand
TACCAGCGCGTGTTCGGCGAGGAACTGCCGGAAAGCGTCGCGGTCAAGGGGCGGCGCTGACGGCGGATCCCGGCTCGTCGTTGCCTTTTTCGCGGTATCGGACTAAGTGGACTAACCATCGGAGCCTGCCATGTCCGCCATCGTCAACGTCCACGAAGCCAAGACGCATTTTTCGAAACTGCTCGACCGCGCCCATGCCGGCGAGGAGATCATCGTTGCCAAGGCCGGCAAGCCCTATGCGCGCCTCGTCAAGATCGAGGCGCCGGAGGCCGTGCCTTTCCAGCGCAAGCCCGGCGGCTGGCCCGGCCTTGGCGACATCCCTGATTCGGTCTGGTTTGATCCGCTTCCCGACGACGAGCTTGACGCCTGGGAAGGCAAGCATTCCAATTTTTGAGTTTCGATAATGGCCGCGCTGCTGCTCGACACCCATGTCGCCCTGTGGTGGTGGCGCGATCTGCGGCGGCTCAGCCCGGCAGCGCGGCTTGCGATCGAAACCACGTCAACAATCTTTGTCAGCGCCATTTCCGCCTTTGAAATCGGCCAGAAATGGCGGCTTGGAAAGCTACCGATGATCGACGACCCGGCGCTGAACTATCCAAGGCTCATGGCGGAGAACCGGTTTGCGGCGCTTGCGATCAGCGACACGCACAGCCTCGCCGCCGCCCTCCTCCCCGGTGACCACCGCGACCCATTTGACCGTTTGATTGCAGCGCAAGCACTGGCAGAAGGGTTGACGGTCGTCACGCGCGACCCGGCGATCGCCGCTTTCGGCTGCAAGGTGCTCTGGTAATGTCCGCCCCTGAAAACCCCATCGAAGATTTCCGCCAGGCGGTCGCTGCCACCTTGCGCGCGCTCGGCCATGCCCCCGATGTCGAACTCGCCTATACCGCCGACAAGCCGTCGTGCTTCGGCGATCAGGCGCGGGTGCCGCAGCCGGGGCGGGCGATGGCGCCCGAACAGGTGGCCGAGGTGCGCGGCTGGGCCGATTCGTTCGCGCTGCGCCGCCGGCTCCACGATGCCAAGATCCACAATATCGACCAGCCCGAAGCCGGTGTCGCGCGCGATATCTGGAATGCCGTCGAACAGGCGCGGGTGGAGGCGCTGGGGAGCGCCGAAATGCTCGGCGTTTCGAAGAATCTCGATCGCATGACCGAAATGCGCGTCCGCGCCGATCCGATCGTCCGCGCCCGCAGCGCCGAGGAAGTGCCGCTTGCCACCGCGATGGGCCTGCTGGTGCGCGAGCGGCTGACCGGCCAGCCCATCCCCAAAATTGCCGAATCGGCCATCGACCTTGTCCGCGACGGCATCGAGGACCGCGCCGGTGCGCACCTTGATGATCTCGTCAACGCGCAGGGCGACCAGGCGCAGTTCGCGCAGGTCATGCGCCGCGTGCTCAGCGATCTCGGCCTTGGCGCCGATCCCGATGCCACGCCTGAGGAATCGGACGAGACCGAGGATCAGGCCGACGACGAACAGCCCGGCGAGGAAGGCGAGGAACAGGACCAGGAGGCCGGCGGCGACGACCAGTCGACCGAGACCCGCGCCGAGGATTCGCAGGACGACAGCGAAGCCACCGAAACCCGCGAAGTCGAAATGGATACCGACATGGTGTCCGAAGCCGAAATGGGCGAGGAAGGCCAGGAGGGCATGACCCCGTGGCGGCCCAATCTGCCGATGTCGGACCTGCCGCCCGATTTCGACTATAAGGCGTACACAAAGGCGCATGACGAGATCGTCGGCGCCGAGGAATTGTGCGACGCCGAGGAATTGACCCGGCTGCGCGGCTATCTCGACCAGCAGCTGATCCCGCTCCAATCGGCGGTGACCAAGCTCGCCAACCGCCTGCAGCGCCGCCTGATGGCGCAGCAGAACCGCAGCTGGGATTTCGACCAGGAAGAAGGGCTGCTCGATGCCGCGCGCCTCGTCCGCATCGTCACCAATCCCAGCTATGCGATGAGCTACAAGGTCGAACGCGACACCGAATTCCGCGACACGGTGGTGACGCTGCTGATCGACAATTCGGGCTCGATGCGCGGGCGGCCGATCTCCATCGCAGCGATCTGCGCCGACATCCTCGCGCGCACGCTCGAACGCTGCGCGGTGAAGACCGAGATCCTGGGCTTCACCACCCGCGCGTGGAAGGGCGGGCAGGCGCGCGAGAAATGGCTCGCCGACAATCGCCCGGTCAAGCCCGGCCGGCTCAACGATCTGCGCCACATCGTCTACAAACAGGCCGATGCGCCGTGGCGGCGGGCGCGCAAGAACCTGGGCCTGATGATGCGCGAAGGGTTGCTCAAGGAAAATATCGACGGCGAGGCGCTGCTGTGGGCGCACGACCGCCTGCTGGCGCGCCGCGAGGACCGCCGCATCCTGATGGTCATTTCCGATGGCGCGCCGGTCGATGATTCGACCTTGAGCGTCAACAGCGGTAACTATCTCGAACGCCACCTGCGCCAGGTGATCAAGCATATCGAGGGCCGATCCCCGGTCGAACTCATCGCCATCGGCATCGGCCATGATGTGACGCGCTATTATGCCAAGGCGGTGACCATCATGGACGCGGAACAATTGGGCGGCACCATCATCGACCAGCTCGCCAGCCTGTTCGAAGCCAACGGCAAAGCGGGAAGACGTTGATCCCGCTCAACCTCGCCGGCACCTATGTCCGCGAGGTGCAGGCAAGCCTCGCGCGCATCCGCGAAAATGTCCTCGATTGGGAACATCTGGCGTATCTGCACGCCAGCAGCTTTGCCGCCTGCGAACTGGTCGACAGCGACGCCGATGGCTGGCGCATCCGGTTGACCGGGCAGGGACGCGCCGTGTCGCAGGTGCAAAAGCTGGTGCTGGCCGACGACACCAGCGCCTATCGGGTCGTCACCGAAAGCGGACCCGGCACCGGCAGCGAGATTCGCGTCGCGGTAACGGCGCGTGCTCCG
>JBBQKM010000351.1:0-2969 GCA_038326915.1 Sphingomonadales bacterium | reverse complement strand
CCGACAGGCCAGCCTGTTGGCGGGTCTGTTCGGCGAGCGCCGCCTGGCGTTCGGCCTCGGCGCGCGCCGAGGCGATGCTGTAGCGCTGGTTGAAGCCGGAAAAGATCGGGATCGACAGCGACAGCCCGATGGCGCCGCTGTTGCTGTTGAAGCGCGTGTCGGTCGCCGAAAGGTTG
This sequence comes from Sphingomonadales bacterium, assembly GCA_038326915.1. Lineage (GTDB taxonomy): Bacteria > Pseudomonadota > Alphaproteobacteria > Sphingomonadales > Sphingomonadaceae > Sandarakinorhabdus. Next base: position 2,793 of record JBBQKM010000351.1, on the reverse strand, counting down.
TTCGACGCAGTCACACCGATGCTCGGCCGCCCAGCCGACTGCTGCGCGCGGACGTTCGCTTCGGCATTGTCGACATTGGCGCGCGCCGCGGCGAGATCGGGGCGCAGCCGTTCGGCATCGGCGATCAATGCGTCGGCACCCGATTGCAGCAGCTGCCCGGTGGCGAGCGGCGCTGGCGCTGCAAGGTCGAGCTTCACCTGCGGCGGCAGGCCGATCGTCACCGCCAGCTGCGCCGCCGATGTCTCGATATTGCCGCGCGTCTGGATCAGCGTCAGTTCGGCCTGCGACAGCGAGGTTTCGGCCTGCAGCCGGTCGGCGCTGGTCGCAACGCCGGCATTGCGGCGCGCCGCGGCAAGGTCGCGCGATTGCCGGGCAAAGGCGACATTGGCGACATTGGCAGTTTCCACGGCGCGATTGGCGAGCAGATTGTTGTAGGCCGTCACCGTGTTGAGGACGACCGCCTGTGCGGCATCGGCGTAGCTGGCAAAGGCGGCGCGCTGCCGGGCATCGGCGGCCGCCACCCGCGCCGCCCGGCCGCCGCCATCGAACAGCAGATAACTGACGGCGAGGCTGGCGCCGCTGTTGACGCTGGTGTCGTTGCCGCCACCGTTGGTGTCGATGCGGTTGAGCGTCGGGCTGATATTGAGATCGACGCTGGGCAGATAGGCCGATCGCGCGATGCCGATCCCGGCGCCGGCGGCACGGACGCTGGCCCAGGATATCGCGGTCTGCGGGTTGCGGCACAGCGCGATATCGACAAGATCGGGCAGGGTCAGCGGCCGCGCCGGCACGTTGCCGCACGCCACCTGTCCGGCGCTGACCGGCGGGCGATCGGCCGGGATCAGCCCGCGCGGGTCGTCATGCGTCACCGGGATGGCCGGCGCCGCGATCGCCGCCGCAAGGAGTGGGATCAGGAAGGGCATGAAGTCTGGGACTGTCCTAGCGCATTCCCACACTGTGCCGCCAGCGCCTTGATACCCCCGGCCGGCTATGCGGCGATTTTGACGCGCCGCGCCCCGGCGGCGGTTTCGCGCACCAGATCGGCCACATAGGGCTCGAAATTGACCTGCATCGTGTGCCGCCGGCTGGCATAATAATGCGCCTGGTACTTCTTCTCGTCCTCGGCGATCACCCGCGCCATCGTCGCGGCATCGGGCAGCGCGTAGCGGCCGGTCAGATACGCCACCAGCAGCTTCGATTGCTGTTCGGCAAGGTTGACGAGCGTCGGCAGCGCCTGCGCCAGCCCCATGAACCACAGGCCGTGCAGCGCCGGATCGGCCTGCACCATGCGCTTGAACAGCGGGATGTGATTGTCGGTGACGCGGGCATCCTCGGGGTCAAGGAACGGGAAATCGATATTGTAGCCGGTGGCGGTGACGATGATGTCGATGCGCTCGCGGCTGCCGTCGGTGAACACCACATCGGGGCCATCGAAGCGTTCGATCGCCGGCTTTGGCGCGATGTCGCCATTCGACATGCGGGTCAGAAACTCGCCGCTGACCGTCGGATGCGCATCGAGCGGCCGGTGGTCGGGCGTCGGCAGGCCGTAATCCTCCATCCGGCCGATGGCGCGGATGACGGCACGGCGGCCGAGCGCGCGCGCCAGCGGCAGCGGGAACCAGGATGGCATCGGCGTCTTGTCGACGGGCTTGCCGTTGAGGAACTTGGGCAGCACCCAGACGCCGCGGCGGGTCGACACGAACAGTTTTTCGGTGATCGAGCGCTGGCCCAGTTCCGATGCGATATCGACGGCGCTGTTGCCCAGCCCGACGACGACAACGCGTTTGCCGACGCAATCGACCGGCGCGAACGGCGTTTTATAGTCATGGGCATGAATGATGGTGCCGTCGAACTGCCCCGGCCATTCCGGGCGGTTCGGCGACCAGTGGTGGCCGTTGGCGACCACGACTGTCGAATAGGCCTTTGTGCCGTGCCGCGTCGTCACGTCCCAGCCGCCGTCGCCGCGCCGCGCCACGCCGGTCACCGGCGTTTCGAACTGCACCAGGTCGCGCAAGGCAAAATGATCGACATAGGCGTTGAAATAGCCGGCAATCAGGCTGTGATGCGGAAAATCCGGCCAGTCCGCCGGCACCGGGAACTCCTCGAACTGCAACCGCGTCTTGGAGGTATCGATGTGCAGTGATTGATAGGCGCTGCTGTGTGTCTGCGTTTTTTGGCCATTGGGGTTCTGGTACGCCCAGTTGCCGCCGATGCGGTCCGATGCCTCGAACCAGTCGAACGCCAACCCGGCGTCGCGCAGCCGCTTGGCGGTGGTGAAGCCGGAACAGCCGGCACCGATAAGGGCAATGGTCATGCGCCCGAGTGTAGCGGCCCTGGCTGGCCACGAAACCCATCATCATGGCAGGACGTTGACCCCTGATGACCAAGCCCATCCGCGCCGTACCCCAGCCCGCCACCAGCCTGATCGCCATCTGCGCCAAATGCGGCAAGAAGGTCGGCGGCGGCTTCGGCCCCGATGGCAAGCAAGCGCTCGGGAAAGCGCTGCGCCGGGCGCTCGACCTGCCCAAGCCGAAGCGGGCGCGCACCCGCCTTGTCGAAACCAAATGCCTGAAACTCTGCCCCAAGGGCGCGGTCGCCGTGATCGACAGCCGCGACCCGGCGGCGATCCTCGTCATCCCGGCCGGCACGCCGGTGCTGGCGGTGGCGGCGCGCCTCGGGCTGACATGAGCGCCTGAACGGCATTCCCCTGCGGCGCATCCGCCGCTAAACGCGGGGGATGGCCAATCCCTGCACCCATCTGCTGCTCTTCGGCGCCACCGGCGACCTGGCGAA
>JBBQKM010000350.1:0-2972 GCA_038326915.1 Sphingomonadales bacterium | reverse complement strand
CGACACTCGCAACGCAAACCATCGCGACCACCGCCACTGCGGCGAGGGCCATTTTTCGTGACGATTTCAACTAATGCGGCCCCGATCCATTGGCGCGGAGTGTCCAACAGGATCGTGTCAAAAATTGTGGTTCAGCTCCGCGCCGGTGCCGGCGCCGGTGTCGGCGCTGTCTCGGTCGCTCCGGTCGAAGCCGCCGGTGCCGAATCGCTGCCGCCGATGAGGCCCGAAAGGAACCCGCCGATCGCTTCGCCGCGTGCCTTGGCCGCTGCAGCTGCATCGGCCTCGGCCTGCTTGGCCGCGGCATCTCGCGTTTCCTTGTCCGTCAGCGCTGCGACTTCGACCTTGTATTGCGCCTCGTCCGCGGCCGCCTTCGCCGAAACCTGCGCCCACAGCGGGTCCGCGTTCCGCGCCGGACAGGCGCCCGCCGCATCCAGCGGACTGCCGCTCGCCGATTTCAGCTCGAACACATATTTCTTTTCGCACACGTCCCAGTTCGGAGGCGTCCGGCTCAGCTCGAACCGGTCGTAGCCTTCCTTGATGTCCTTCCAGAACGCGATGTTCGGATTGGAGCTCATCAGCGCCAGATTGCGCGGCGTCATCCGGAACGGGAAGATCTGCATCTGAACGACAGTGTTGCCGCCGGCAAAACTCTCGCGCGCCATGGCGTAGATTTCGGCAATGCCCTCGTCGGTCATCGAATAGCACCCCGACGACGAGCAATCGCCATGCACCATCAGATTGGCGCCGGTGCGCCCCCAGGACCGGTCGAACTTGTTCGGAAAGCCGGTGTTGAACGCCAGGTAGTAGTTGGAGTTCGGATTCATCAGCCCGGGCGTGATGTTGTAGAAGCCTTCCGGCGCCTGCCGGTCGCCTTCCTTCACCTTCGGGCCGAATGTCCCCGAATAGGCGCAGATCTTGTAGGTATCGAACAGTTTGAACGTGCCCGAATTGGTGCGCTTCCACACCTCGAGCTCGTTGGTCTGCTTGAACACCCGGATCATCATCGCCTGCCCGGGCGACGACCCCATGGCGGCAAGCTTCGACACGGCCGATTGCTTCAGCGATTGCTGCGCCCGCAACGAGCTGTTTTTCGGCAGCAGGCCACCGCAACCCGCAAGGGTCACCATCGCGAAAAGGATCGCGAATATCCCCAATACTCTCATCAGCGGCACGCGCATCGAATCGATTCGCCCGATTGAACCAGCTTTTTGACTACACGCCGGACAGTTACCGCGCCGTCACCGTCCGGCAACACCACGAAACTGTGAACGTCCTCAGTTGAGGCCGCTGCCGATCGACATGAACTTTTCGCGGCGATGTTCACGCACCTCCAGCCGGCCGCGTGTCCCCGGAAAATCGCTGAGGAATTTGCTGATTGCGTTGGCGGTCGCTGCCATCACGGCCTCCGGATGGCGATGCGCACCGCCCGCCGGCTCGGTGATAATGCCGTCGATGACGCCAAATCCCATCAGATCCTGCGCCGTGATTTTCATGTTGTTGGCCGCATCCATCGCCCGCGCCGCGTCTTTCCACAGGATCGACGCCGACGCCTCGGGCGACGCAACTGCGTAAATGGCGTTTTCCAGCATCAGCACCCGGTTGGCCGTGGCGATGGCGATCGCGCCGCCCGACCCACCCTCGCCGATGATGATCGCAAGGTTCGGCACACCCAGTTCGAGACACTTCTCCGTCGAACGCGCGATGGCTTCGGCCTGTCCGCGCTCCTCGGCGCCGATCCCCGGATAGGCGCCGGCCGTATCGATGAAACACACCACCGGAATGCTGAAGCGGTCGGCCATGTCCATGATCCGCACCGCCTTGCGGTAGCCCTCGGGCTTGGCCATGCCGAAATTGTGCTTGAGCCGGGTCTCGGTGCTCGAGCCCTTCTCCTGCCCGATGACCGCGACCGGGCTGCCGTTGAACCGTCCGAAACCGGCCTGCACCGCGGCGTCTTCGGCGTATTTGCGGTCGCCGGCCAGCGGCGTCCACTCGGTGATCAGCGATTTGATGTAGTCGGAAAAGTGCGGTCGCTGCGGATGCCGCGCCACCTGCGTCTTCTGCCACGGCGTCAGCTTGCGGTAGATATCGGCCAGCGCCTGGTCGGCGCGGGCCGTGAGCCCGCTGACCTCTTCGTCGATCGCCACCGCGCGGTCGTCGCCCGACAGCGATTTCAGCTCGGCAATCTTGCCTTCGAGATCGGCAACCGGCTTTTCGAAATCCAGATAAGACTGCATGCCCCGCCCGCTTGAACCCATAAAACTGCAGCGCTGACGTCGCTGCTTATCATGGCCGGAAAGTGGCGAGCGGGGCCGTTCAAGTCAAGGACGGCTTATTTTGCCGTCCCCGTGACGTCGACTGCGGTGGTCAGCACCATTGGGTTTTCGCTGGCCTGCATCAGCACCGGCACCGGCAGACCCGCCGGGTCCTTGGCCGCGACATTGATGCTCAGCGCCTTGGCGGTGCCGCCAATGAAGCTGCCGATCGCCGTGCCCAGTTGCCGCGCAGCATCCGTGCTGCCCAGCATCTGCAGCGCCGCGCCTTCGCCGACGCCGGCCATCTGCGTGCGGAAAGTCGCCGCATCCACATTCTGCTGCGCCGCCAGCATCGGCACCAGCAGGTCGCCAAGGCCGTCATCGGTCACGTCCACCGTGATGTTCTTGACCGTAACGCCCATCGACGCCGCCAGAGCGACATTGGGATCGATCGCAAACAGCTGGTCGGCGGCATTGCCAATCACCGCCGCGATGGCAAAGCTGCCAAGGTCCTCGCCCGTGACCGAAACCTTGGTCACATTGATCGTCTGGCTCGCCTGGTCCCAGGCCGCATCGAGCTGATAGCCCAGATTGACGTGGTCGATACCGAGCGCCAGCAGCATCTTGACGCCGTCCTCGGTCGAATCCTTGGGCAGCGGCACGTCGACGCCCGACGCCGAGGTCGAGATCTGCGTCGGAATGCCGTTGACGTAGCTGCCG
>JBBQKM010000349.1:0-3027 GCA_038326915.1 Sphingomonadales bacterium | reverse complement strand
TCGCGCACCATGCGGATGATGTCGAGATATGGCATACCGGGCTTGACCATGACGCTGTCCGCCCCTTCGGCGATATCGAGCGCGACTTCGCGGATGGCCTCGCGGCTGTTTGCTGAATCCATCTGGTAGGTCTTTTTATCGCCCTTCAGATAGCCGCCGCTGCCAACGGCGTCGCGGAACGGGCCGTACAATGCCGAGGCGTATTTGGCCGAATAGGCCATGATCTGGACAAGGTCGAAGCCTTCGCCTTCGAGGCCGGCGCGGATCGCGGCGATCCGCCCGTCCATCATGTCGGACGGTGCGATCACGTCACACCCGGCGCGCGCCTGGTTGAGCGCCTGGCCGACCAGCACCTCGACGGTGGCATCGTTCAAGATCCGGCCATCGTCGTGCATCAACCCGTCATGGCCGTGGCTGGTATAGGGATCGAGCGCCACATCCGTCAGAACGCCCAATTCCGGCGCCGCGTCCTTCAACGCCTTGATCGCCTGGCAGACGAGATTGTCGGGGTTGAGCGCTTCCTTGCCGTCCTCGGTGCGCAAATGCCCCTGGGTGTTGGGGAACAGTGCGACGCAGGGAATGCCCAGCGCCACCGCTTCCTTCGCTGCCTTGGCGAGATTGTCGACCGACAAGCGGCTCACCCCCGGCAGCGTCTTGATCGGGTCGGTGACGCCTTTGCCTTCGGTGACGAAGATCGGCCAGATCAGATCGGCCGGGCTCAGCGTGTTTTCGGCATGAAGCGCGCGGCTCCACGGTGCGGAGCGGGTGCGGCGGAGACGGGTGGCGGGAAAGGCGGGCTGAGTCATGCCCCGGGATTAGCGTGGGCCACGCGCGAAGTCATCAGGCGACCGGTGCGCCGCCCAGCGCCGCCGACAGGCCGGCCGCGATGCGCCGCCGCGATTCCGCCGAAATCGCCTTGCGATTTGCATGGTCGCCCGGTGCGAAAGCATCAAGGAAATGTACCTTCACATCGAAACTGCCGGCGCGGCGAAACACGCGCCAGGCGTTTTCGGGCGCCGTCTCCTCGCCGATCCAGGCCAGCGATTTGCCGCCGTCGTCGAAATCGAGCACCACCGGCTGGATCTGCAGCGATCGCGGCGGCGGCAGCAGCACCTGAAACAGCGGCGGCTTGAACGGCAGCAGGCTGCGGCCGTCGGTGGTCGTGCCTTCGGGGAAAATCGTCACCGGTTGGCGCTCGGCGAGTGCGGCGCGCAGTTCGGCAATCTGGGTGTCGACGGCGAGCCGGTCGGTGCGCGACACGAACACCGTGTGGTTCAATTGCGCCAGCCAGCCGATGATCGGCCAGTCACGAACCTTGTCCTGCGATACGAACGCGGTGCCGGTGATACCACCGAGGATCGGAATGTCGATCCACGACAGATGGTTGGCGACATAGAACACATCATGGCGCAGCGGTGTGCCGATGATCGTGACCCGGGCACCACAGGCGCGTGCGGCGTGCCACAGGAATTGCCGGGCCCAGGGCGACGGCTTGCCGAACGTTCGCCACAGTGCGTGCAGCGGCAGGCAGATGCCCAGCGCGCCGCCCAGCCAGATCGCGCGAGCGGCGAGCCGCACGGCGCCGCCGGGATCGCCCGCTGCAATGCGCAATGCCCCCATCAGCCGCGGCTAGCCGAGGATTGTGACAATTACGTGTATTCTGTGTGACGGCATCGGCGCGTTATTGCATCAGCAGCCGTGCCACCGCAGTCCAGGCCGGCAGCGAGGTCGGATCGAAATTGCCATTGCCGGCGAGCGGGTGCGAGCCGAGCCGGGTGATGACCATTTCGGCGACCGGATCGATCCAGATCATCTGGCCGCGGACGCCGCGCGCCGTGTAGCAGCCATGATCATCGTGGCTGACCCACCATTGGTTGCGATAGCTCCAGCCGGGCAGGGTGGCATAGCCGGCGGGAACGAATTTTGCCCGGTCGCCGCCGCCGCGAATATCGTCCACCACCGCCTGCGGCACGATCCGCACGCCATCGGCGACGCCGCCCAGCCGCATCATCTCGCCAAAGCGCGCCAGGTCGCGCAAGGCCGCGCTCAGGCCGCCGCCGCCGAATTCGCTGCCATGGCTGTCGATCGTGTAGCTGGCGTCCTGTTCCATGCCGAGCCGCTGCCAGAAGGCTTCGCTGACCAGCTGCGCCAGCGGCTTGCCGGTGGTGCGGTGCAGGATCCAGGCGAGCACATCGGTGTTGCAGGTGCGATAGGTGAACGCCGCACCGTGGGTCCCGGCCTTCTGGATCGTCGGCAGATAGGCGCGCACCCCGGCATCGTCGCCGGGGCTGAGCCCGCACGCCGCCACCAGCCGCGCGATATCGGCGGTCGCGCTGGTATAATCCTCCGAATAGGCGAGCGCCGTCGTCATATCGAGCACCTGGCGCAATGTTGCATCGCCGAAGCCGCCCGCGGCGAGTTCGGGGATCAGGTCGCCGACCAGCGCATTTTCATCCAGCGTGCCATCGGCGACCAGCATCGCGGCGATCGTGCCGGCAAAGGATTTGGACACCGACATCAGCATGTGGCGCGTCGCCGGGCCGGTGACACCGAAATAGCGTTCGTAAACGATGGTGCCGCGATGCACGACCAGGATGCCATCGGTGAAATTGGCGAGCAGCGATTGCGCCCAGCTGATCGGGCCATCGAAGCCGCTGCCTGCCAGCGGCGCAAAGGTCAGCGCGTCGATGTCATCGCGCAGGGCAACCGGAAACGCCCGCACCGGCATCGCCCCGCGCGGCACTTCGGCGGTCGGCACCAGCCGGCGGAAATTCGAATAGCTCCAGCGCAGTTGCGGGAAGCGCCAGGCGCTGCCGTCGCTGATTCGCACCAGCCGGTCGGCCGGCGGCGGCGCGCCCTCCATCCAGCCATGACGCGTCGGATCGCTCGCCAACGCCGCGGCGATGGCGCCGGGGCCATGGGTATTGCTGTCGGGTTTCGGCGAGAACACCGCGCTGGGCAGGATAGGGTCTGACATCGCGGTGGTCCTTGGCTGGCGCGTCCCAGCGTAGCGGCCGCCGCGCGACT
>JBBQKM010000348.1:0-3042 GCA_038326915.1 Sphingomonadales bacterium | reverse complement strand
GGTGCCCTGGCGGATGATGCCGGCGCGGAAGATGCGCGGCGTGCCGTCGAGGTCGCGGCCGTGGACGTTGAGCGTGGCGTGAAAATCGGCCGAATCATAAGCCAGCTGGAAGCGGCCGGCGAGATCGCGATAGCCTTCGAGCTTGGCGTCGGCGAGGCCGCTGCCGCTGGTGCCGGTGTTGGTCACCCAGTCGTCACGGCGCTGCAGCAGCCCCGACAGCCTTGCGCTGAAGCCGCCACCCAGTGGCCCGCCGATGGCAGCCTCGGCATTGACGGTGTTGTAGGTGCCCCATGACACATTGCCATAGCCGTTGAGTGTTTCGCCCGGCGCTGCCGAGGTTATCTTGACGACGCCAGCCGGCGTGTTGCGGCCGAACAGGGTGCCCTGCGGGCCGCGCAGCACCTGGACATTGGCGACATCGAAGACCGGGAAGGATTTCAGCACCGGATTTTCGAGCGCAACGTCGTCGTAAACCACCGACACCGGCTGTGCGGCATTGATGTCGAAATCGGTGTTGCCGAGGCCGCGGATGTAAAAGCGCGGGAAGGTGCGGCCGAAAGACGATTCGACAAGCAGGCTGGGGACGCGCGCCGACAGGAAGCGGATGTCGAGGCCGCTCGAATTGAGGACGCTGAGCTTTTCATCGGCGAGCACCGAGACCGCCACGGGCACGTCGCGTGCCGCCTCGGCCCGCCGCGTCGCGGTAACGGTAATGTCCGCAATGGTGTCGGCGTCGGCGGCAGCATCGGCCGCCGCCAATGCCGCAGTGGAGCCGAGCAGCAGCGGCAGCAACGCCAGCCGCGAGACACTGGAAACAAAACGCGTCGCAGACAGCTTGGTCATTCGGGCAAATCCTTTTGGAACGGGAGATGCCTCCCCAGGCGCCGCATCTTGTCGTGCGGAGTGTAGGTTCCGTAACAAATGCGAAATGATCGGCAAACATCTGTCGCGCTCGCAACTAAGCTTTGTGCGCGACTGTTGCCCGCAAGCGTCACTTTCGCAGCCGTGACGCCGGCCTTACCCCCTTGCGCTTCGCCGCCGATTGGGGCTGTAGAGGCGCATGGGTATGCTCAGCAATATCTTCACCTGGTGGAACGGCCCCGGCTATGGCACGCGGATCACCACGCGCCGCACCGGCCGCGAGGTCGGCCGCGACGATCAGGGCAATATCTATTACCGCAGCGGCGCGGGTCGCAGCGAACGCCGCTGGGTCATCTACAACGGCATTCCCGAGGCGAGCCGCATCCCGCCCGAATGGCATGGCTGGATGCACAAGACGGTCGCGCTGCCGCCAACCGAGCGCCCGATCACGCCGCGCGTATGGGAACGGCCGTGGTCGCCGAACCCGACCGGCACGGCAACAGCCCATGTGCCGTCGGGCAGCCTCGATGCCGGCGGCAAGCGGGCGCGGGCGACCGGTGACTATGTCGCCTGGGCCCCGGAAGACTGATGCGCGCGCTGTTCAAGGACAATATCGTCGAGGCGCTGGTCGGACTGATCGTCGTGCTCGTCGCCATCGGGTTCGTCGTGCTGGCCTATAACCGCACCCAGGCCGGGGCGACGTCGGACGGCTATTTGCTCAAGGCGCGGTTCCCCAACGTTGCCGGTGTGTCGCCGGGTACCGATGTCCGCATGTCGGGTATCAAGATCGGCCGGGTGGCCTCGCAAAGCCTTGATCCGGTGTCGTACGAGGCAGTGGTGCAGATCAGCGTCGACAAGGCGCTGAAGCTGCCGATCGACTCGAGCGCGGCTATCACCACCGAAGGGCTGCTGGGCGGCACCTATGTGCAGCTGACGCCGGGCGGCGAGACGACGATGCTGAAGGCCGGCGACGAGATCACCGAAACCTCGGGCGCCACCGATCTGATGGGCTTGATCGGATCGTTCGTGAACCGGTCGGGCGACAGCAAGGCCAAATCCGATACGCCCGCCGCCGAAAGCCCGCCTGCTGCCCCGGCGGAGTGATATGCGGCTTGGGCTGACCCTCGTCGCATTGGCGCTGGCGATGCCGGCGGTCGCGCAGACAGTGACGACGGCAGCGGAACCGGCACTCGCGCGGGCGCCTGCTGCCGCGCCATCGAAACCTGGCCCGGCGCCCGTCAAGCCGCCGGCGCCGCGCCCGGTAACGGGCATCACCCCCAACACCCAGCGCGATGTCGTCATCGGCGCAATCAACAAGCGCACCGGCGAAACCCGCAGCTTTGCCGGCCACCCCGGGCAGATGTTCGATTTCGGCAGCCTGCATGTCGTCGTCCGCACCTGCGAGACAACGCCGCCCTGGGAACAACGCCAGACGGCGGCGTTTCTGCTGATCGACGAAAAGCTGCTGCGCGGGCCGCCGAAGCGGGTGTTCTCAGGCTGGATGTTCGCCGAAAGCCCGTCGCTGCACCCGCTCGAGCACCCGCGTTATGACATCTGGGTCAAAAGCTGCACGATGCGCTTTCCCGAAACCGGGCCGGACACGGTGTCGGCGGGGCGGCCGGAGGCATCACCGGCAAAGCGGTCGATTGCGAAGAAATCGGCCGACACGGTGAGCGCCGTCGCCAATTGAGCGCGATAGGCGCGGGCGGTGATCTCGTGCGCACCGAAACTCGCCAGATGATCGGTCAGGAACTGGGTGTCGAGCAGGGTGAAGCCGCCGACCCTGAGCCGCGCCACCAGTGCCGCCAGCGCCGCCTTTGAGCCATCGCGGACCCTGGTGAACATCGATTCGCCGAAAAAAGCGCCGCCAAGGCGCACACCATACAGCCCGCCGGCGAGCGTGCCGTCATCGGTCCACGCCTCGACCGAATGGGCCTGGCCGATGCGGTGCAGGTCGCGATACGCCTCGGAAATCATCGGGTTGATCCAGGTTTCGGTGCGCCCCGGCACCGGCTCGGCGCAGCCTGCGAGCACCGCATCGAAGGCGCGATCGGCGGTGAGGGTGAAGCGTTCGGATTTCAGCGTCTTGGCAAGGCTTTGCGACAGGTGGAAGCGATCGAGCGGCAACACGCCGCGTCGGCGCGGCTCGACCCAGAAGACATCGGGGCTGTCGGCCTTGTC
>JBBQKM010000347.1:0-3053 GCA_038326915.1 Sphingomonadales bacterium | reverse complement strand
TGCGCCGGACGCGGCGGCTGGGTATAGACCGCGGCAATTTCATGCCCCGCCGCATGCAGCGCAGCGAGCGTTGGCACCGCAAAGGGCGGCGTTCCCATGAAGGCGATGCGCATGGGTGCGGGCTTTGGCCGAGGATACGGCGCGGCGCAAGATCGATGCGGCCATTCTTCGTCACGCCGGACTTGACCGGCTATCCATCGGGGCACCGTGGTAATGGCCCCCGGATCGAGTCCGGGCTGACGAACGTGCTTGGGAAGGGTTATTGTGCGCGCGCAGCTCACCCACTACCAACACCCCATGGCGTCCACCGAAATCGAAGCCCTCGTCCAGCAACTCGCCCGCCTGCCGGGGCTCGGCCCGCGTTCGGCGCGGCGCGCCGTTTTACACCTGATGAAGAAGCGCGAGTCGGCGTTCGTCCCGCTGCTCGCGGCGCTGCAGACGGTATCCGAACGGCTTGTCACCTGCACCGTCTGCGGCAATGTCGATACCCACGATCCCTGCGCGATCTGCGCCGACCCGCGCCGCGATGCGCGGTCGCTGTGCGTTGTCGAGGAGGTTTCGGACCTGTGGGCGCTCGACAAGTCGCGGCTGTTCCCCGGCAAATATCATGTGCTGGGCGGGCGACTGTCGGCGCTTGAAGGTATTCGCCCCCAGGATCTGGCGATCGATGCCCTCGTCGCGCGCGTCGCCGCAGCCGGAATCGACGAAGTGGTGCTGGCGATGAACGCGACGCTGGAGGGCCAGACGACGGCGCATTATCTGGCGGAGCGGCTGGCCGGGCAGGGGGTGCGTGTCATGCAGCTTGCGCATGGCCTGCCGGTCGGTGGCGAGCTCGACTATCTCGACGAGGGCACGCTGGCGCTGGCGTTGCGGGCGCGGCGTCTGGTCGAATAGCCCCTCCCTCCCCCCTGCGGGGAGGGCGACTCGGCGCCAGCCGAGCGGGGTGGGGGTTCACGGGGGTCGACACCGGCGACCGCCACCCCGCGCGCTGCGCGAGTCGCCCTCCCCGCAGCCGTTAGGCGACGCGAAGCGTCAACGGGGAGGACGTGCGAATATTGACCCCGCCCCACCCAATCCCTACGTCACCGCCATGGCCATTCTCGACATCATCGAAACCCCGGACGTACGGCTGCGAGAAATCTCGAAACCGGTGGCTGCCGTCACCGATGCCCATCGTGCGCTGATCGCCGATATGTTCGAAACCATGTACGACGCCCCCGGCATCGGGCTGGCCGCGATCCAGGTCGGCGTGCCCGAACGCATTCTCGTTATCGACCTGCAGCGCCCCGAAGATCCCGATGCGCCCGAGCCCGAAAGCGAGGAAGACGCCAAGAAGGTCAAATGGGTCCGCGACCCCAAGGTGTTCATCAACCCGGAAGTTACCTGGGAATCCGAAGACCTCGCCGTCTATAACGAAGGCTGCCTGTCGGTCCCCGAAATGTACGCCGATGTCGATCGCCCGGCGCGGATCCGCGCGACCTGGCTCGACGAGACCGGGGCCGCGCACGACCAGGAAATCGACGGGCTGCTGGCGACCTGCCTGCAGCACGAGATGGACCATCTCAACGGCGTGCTGTTCATCGACCATCTGTCGAAGCTGAAGCGCGACATGCTGCTGAAGAAGCTGGAGAAGGCGCGGCGGTCGAAGGCGGCCTAAGCCCCAGGGTTTGCCTTCGCCCAGCGCGCATCGAGCCGCGCCTGCAGCTTGGCGCTGCCGCGATTGACCAGCGTGATGCCCTCCATCGCCGGCACGTCGCTGCCGATCAGGCGCGAGCGCCAGCGATAGCCGATGTCGTAGATGGCGCTGTCCTCGCGCGCCACGCCGTCGTCGAGATATTGGGTGACGATGGCCACCGGCAGCCGGCCGGTCTTGCCATCCGCATGCGGCAACTTGCTCAGCGCGCCGGCGAACCAGTCGGCCTCGATCCGCGGACTGCCGATGGTATCGACCTTGGCCACGTCAAGCGCGGTCGGAAACATGATCGTCTGGGTCTGGATGACACGGTCCGCATTGGGGCTCGCGATGGTCAGCAGGCGGCCGTCGTCGCCGGCGCGGCTGGTCAGCATCAGCGGCTTGACGATTGCCTTCGTCACCGGCGGCGGCGTGCGTTCGGCGACGCGCTGCTGGTGCGAATCCCACAGGCTGGCGGCCGAAATCAACAGCGCCAGCACGCCGACGATCTCGCCGATGGTCAGCCAGCGGCGGCGGCGTTGCGCGGGCGTTTCGTCCGCCATTTTCAGGCCCGCGGCGTTGCGATCGCGGCGAGCACCAGCGCCGCGGCGTCTTCGGGCGGCTTCACCGTCGCCGGGTCTTCGCCGGGATAGGCGCGGGCGCGCATCGCCGTGCGGGTGGCGCCGGGATCGACGATATGGGTGCGGATGGCGGTGATCGCGCCGACTTCGGCGCCATAGGTTGCGATCAGGTTGTCGAGCGCCGCCTTGGTTGCGGCATAGGCGCCCCAATAGGCGCGCGGTTTCGCCGCCACCGATGATGTGATGCTGATGACATCGGCCGCCGCGCTCTGCCGCAGCCAGGGATCGAAGGCGCGGATCAGCCGCCAGTTGGCGGTGAGGTTGAGGCCGACGACCTTGTCCCATTCCTTGGGATCGAGGTGTGGCACCGGCGCCAGCGTGCCGAGCTGCGCCGCATTGAGCACCAGCACGTCGAGCCGACCCCAGCGCGCGCCGACGGCGGCGGCCAGGCGGTCGATGGCGTCGCTGTCGGCAAGGTCGAACGGCGCGATGGTGGCGCTGCCGCCCATCCCGTGGATGCGCCCTTCGGTTTCGGCAAGGCGATTTTCGTCGCGCGCCGTCAGGATGACATGATGCCCGGTTGCGGCGAGCGCCAGCGCCGTGGCGGCACCGATGCCGCGGCTGGCGCCGGTGACGAGAGCGAGGGGTTTTGCGGTGTCGGTCATGGAACTTTCTTTTACGCTGTCACCCCGGCGATGGCCGGGACCCATCGATCACAAACTGGCCCACCGGCGGCGCTGTCATCGGATCGTTTGTGGTTTATGGGACCCGGCCTTCGCCGGGATGACGGATCAGATCAC
>JBBQKM010000346.1:0-3055 GCA_038326915.1 Sphingomonadales bacterium | reverse complement strand
GATCTGGACCTTTGGCAATCTGGTCGTGCGCCGCCCGGTGACCGGCATCGATGGCGACACGCTGCTGTTCGATCCACAGGGTATCAAGCTCTATTCCGATCGCCCGGGCCGCTACGCGATGATCGGCCTGGCCAGCGCGATCAATGGGCCCGGCCAGTATGTCGTCGCCGGATCCGGCCGCGCCGTCGTCTGGCCGCAGCCGGGCGTGCGGCTGTGGATCGGCAGCGGCCGCAACGGTTTCGACCTGCGCAACCGCAACAATATCGTCATCAGCGGCTTCACCTTCCGCCACCAGACCGCCGGACAAGGCACCGCCGGACAGGGGGCCCCGATCGTTCGCGGCGGTATTGCGGGGTCGGGGCTGACGATCACCGGCAACCGTTTCGAAAATTCGGCGCTGTGGAACGGCCAGGGCGTCATCACGCTCGCCGCGATTTCGGATTCGGTCGTCAGCAACAACGTCATCACGATGATCGAGCGCGGATCGGGGATCCGCGCCGCCGGGTTGAGCCGGCTGCGGCTGACCGGCAACCGCATCGAAAGCGTCGGCCGCACCGGCATCGCGTTCCTGGGTGTCAGCGACAGCGAGATTGCCGGCAATGTCATCACCGATCTGCACGGCGTCCATGGCAACGGCATTTCGCTGTATCTCGACAACCGCCGTATCCGCGTTACCGACAATCGTATCGATACTACCAACCGGCCGATGACATTCCATGGCGACAAGAGCCGACCGATGCCGGGCAACCATGATTTCACCATCGAACGCAACATCTTCATGGCGACCGACGATGCCCAGGCGGCGCTGACCAGCTGGGGTTTTGAAACCCGCGGCGTCGGCATCCGCAACAACGTGCTGATCGGCCCCAAGGGCGGGCTGCTGACCAATGTCAGCGACCTGGGGGTGACAGTGACCGGCAATTATGTGTCGGGGATCATCACCTACAAGGGCGAAGGCCGGGGCTGGACGATCGCCAACAACCGCACCGCGTCGCACACCCTGCGCCTGGCATCGACCGACGCTAACGCCGTGCGCAACATGTGCACCCAGGCCGGGGTGCCGCGCGGCATGACGCTGGGCGGGCTGGCCTGCTAACGGTACAGCTGGCTTTCGGTCGGAAAACGCCGTTCGCGAACGGCCAGCGCATATTCGGCAGCAGCGCTGTCGATATGCCTGGCCAGTTCATCGAAACGCTGCACAAAGCGCGGTACGCGTTCGAACATGCCGAGCATGTCGTCGACGACGAGCACCTGGCCATCGCAGGCCGCCGAAGCGCCGATCCCGATCGTCGGGCATTTGACGCTTTCGGTGATGCGCAGGGCGAGCGGTTCGACAACGCCTTCGACGACCAGCGCAAAGGCGCCGGCATCGGCGACGGCCTGGGCATCGGCGAGAATGGTCTGCGCCTCCTCCTCGCTGCGGCCGCGCGCGCCATAGCCACCAAGCGCGTTGACCGCCTGTGGCGTCAGCCCGACATGGCCGACGACCGGAATGCCGCGGCGTGACAAAAATGTGATGGTTTCGGCCATCGCCGTACCGCCCTCGAGCTTGACCGCCGCCGCGCCGGTTTCCTTCATCACCCGCGCCGCGCTTGCGAAAGCCTGCTGCGGCGACGCCTCATAGCTGCCGAACGGCATGTCGACGACGACAACGCTATGGTAGGATCCGCGCACCACGGCAGCGCCGTGCGCGATCATCATGTCGAGCGTCACCTTCACCGTGGTGTCGAGGCCATAGATCACCTGGCCGAGCGAATCACCGACGAGCAGCATGTCGCAATGCTTGTCGAGCAGCTGCGCCATCCGCGCCGTATAGGCGGTCAGCATGACGATGGGTTCGCCGCGCTTGCGCTTGGCGATCGCCGGCACGGTCAGGCGCCGCACCGGTTCGGGCACCGGATGGGCGCGACTGGTGGCGGTATCGAGGGTAAAGGTCGTCGACATGGGCGTTTTCCTGCGCCGAACCGGCCGGAAGGGCAAGCGTCAGGCCGCGCCCATCGCCATGATCACCGCCCATTCAGCGTCGGTGACCGGCGCTACCGACAGGCGAAACTGGCGGAACATCGCCATGCCGGCCAGCCGCGGCTCGGCCTTCATCGCGGCCAGCGTCACCGGCGTCGGCAGCGGCCGCAGCGGTGCGACGGTGACTGCCGGGAACCGGCCCTTGGGATCGCTCGGATCGATGAAATGTTCGCCCGCCACCTGTGCGACGCCGACCACCGCCAGCCCTTCGTTGCTGTGATAGAACGCCAGCTCCTCGCCCAGCTTCATCGACCGCAGGTAGATGGCCGCCTGGTTGTTGCGCACGCCGTCCCACGTCGTGGTGCCGTCGCGCACCAGCATGTCCCAGCTGTACTTGAACGGTTCGGATTTGATCAGCCAGTGCATGCGCGCTCCCTCATGTCGCCCCGGCTTTTGTCCGGCGGCGGCGCGATAGGCAATGCAATTTCAGCCCGGTGACAGCCAGCAGCCGCCCCTCCCGGCGGGGAGGGGCGGCCTCCGCGGTCAGCCGAAGAGCTTGGCCGCCGTTTTTGCGACCAGCTCGCCCTGGTGGCGGGCACCGTCGAGCTCGATCGGGCTCGGCTGGCGCTCGCCCTTGCCGCCGGCGATCGTCGTGGCGCCATAGGGCGCGCCGCCGACGATCTCGTCGATCGTCATCTGGCCCTGGTGGCTGTACGGCAAGCCGATGATCACCATGCCGAAATGCAGCAGGTTGGTGATGATCGAGAACAGCGTCGTTTCATTGCCGCCATGCTGCGACGCCGATGAGGTGAAGGCCGCGCCGACCTTGCCATTCAGCGCGCCAGTCGCCCACAGGCCGCCGGCCTGGTCGAGGAACGCCGCCAGCTGCGATGGCATGCGGCCAAAGCGCGTCGGCGCACCGATGATGATGGCATCGTAGTTCGCCAGTTCGGCGACCGTCGCGACCGGAGCATCCTGCTCGGTCTTGAAATAATTGGCCTTGGCGATCTCGGCGGGAACGGTTTCGGGAACGCGCCGGATGTCGACGATGGCGCCTGTCGCACGCGCGCCTTCGGCGACGGCATTGGCCATC
>JBBQKM010000345.1:0-3055 GCA_038326915.1 Sphingomonadales bacterium | reverse complement strand
CATCGTCAGGCTTTCGATCAGCATCGGGATGACGATGAACATGTTGAAGATGCCCATGTAGATACCGGTCCGCGCCGGCGGGATGCTTTCGGTGAGCATGATATACGGATTGCCCATCATGCCAGCCCAGCCGAGCCCGATGCCGACCATCGGGATGAGCAACGTCGCTTCGCCGGTGCACAGCGGCACTGCCATCATCGCGCTGCCCGATGCGGCGAGGCAGACCGCATGCAAATGCCGAGCGCCCCATCGACGCGCGACCGGCACCATCGCAAAGGCAGCGACGAATGCGATGAAATTATAGAAGGCGCCGACTTGGCCGTTGACGAGCACCGCGGCGCGAAATCCAGGGCTTGCCGGGTCGGCGGTGCCGAACAGCGCACGCGCGATGGCGAGCGGCGCGAACTGCCAAAAGGCGAACATCGCATACCATTGGCACAGCATGGCGAGCGCCAGCCGGCGCATCGGCGCGGGCATTTCGACGATCGCGTTGCGCAGGTCGTCGAGCGTCTGCTGGACCGACAGCGGCCGCGCCTGCATTTCGGCTCGCTGGGCGGCGGTCAGCGGCAATTCGGGTACGCGCAGGACCGACCACAGGATGGTGGATAGCGACAGCACGGCGCCGACCACAAAAGCGATGCGGGTGATGACCGGTATGCCGTTGCTGCTGAGCGCGTCGGCATCCATGCCCCACCACACCAGCAACGACGGCGCCAGATACGACAATGTCTGCGCCAGCCCGGTGAAGGCGCTTTGCGTCAGAAACCCGAGCGAGCGTTGCGCCGGCGGCAAGCGATCGCTGACATAAGCGCGATAGGGTTCCATCGTCACATTGTTAGCGGCATCGAGCACCCACAACAGGCTGGCCGCCATCCACAGCGTCCGGCTGTACGGCATGGCAAACAGGCACAGGCTGCACAGCACCGCGCCGACGAGGAAATAAGGCGTGCGCCGGCCCCAGCGCGATGCGGTCCGGTCGCTCATCGCGCCGATGATCGGCTGGATCAACAGCCCGGTCATCGGCCCGGCGAGCCAGAGCAGCGGCAACGTCGCCTCGTCGGCGCCGAGGTAGCGATAAATCGGCCCCATGTTGCTTTGCTGGAGGCCAAAGCTGAACTGTAGCCCAAGGAAACCGAGGTTCATCTGGAAGATGCGCGCCAGCGACAGGCGCGGTGGCCCGGGCGGTGCGGCGGGCGCTGCTGCCATCCTGCGATCCCCTTTACGGCTGCCAGGCTTGCGCTGTCGTGCCGCGGCCACCCTAGCGCCGTTTACAATCGATTGCAAAACCGGCTAGACCAGCCACTGCCGGCGGCCGGAACGCGGCGTCGATCGCCGCGCTGCAAGGGGAAACGTCATGGCTGCCAACCCGATTCCGCAGCGCGTCGGCTGACTCTCGGCCCGAGATAGCCCGCATGACCACCCCATGGACAGCTGCCGCAGTCGCCGGAATTGGCAAGGCACGGCGCCCCGAAGCGCCGGCAATTCCGCCGAGGCTGCCACGCATTCTGCCCGATTTCGACGTATGGGACTATTGGCCGGTCTGCGAACGTAATGGCCGCGTCGCCGCGATCGCCGGTGGCCGGCTCTGGATGCTGCTGGCGGCGCCGATCCTGCCCGATCCCGACAGCCGCCATGCCGCTGCGCGCATTCGCCTGATGCACGTGGCAAACGGCAGGTGGCAGGATCTCGACTGGCTGCTTCCGGACGACTTTGCCCCGGGCAGCCGCGAATGGGCCGGCTCCGCCGTTGTCGACGCCGCACATCGCCGGCTGACGCTGTATTTCACGGCTGCCGGTCGCCGCGGCGAAACGGCGATCGGTTTCGACCAACGGCTTTTCAAAGCCGAAGCCAAACTCGACGGGCTGGTGCTGACAGGCTGGAGCCTGCCGCGCGAGATCGTCGCGGCCGACGGCATCGACTATGCTGCCGACATGGCGGGCGGCGGCACCATTGGCACGATCAAGGCGTTTCGCGACCCCGGCTGGTTCCGCGATCCCGCCGATGGTGCCGACTACATCCTGTTCACCGCGTCGCTGGCGCGGTCGGCCTCGGCGTGGAACGGCGCCATCGGGGTCGCCCGCCGCGGTGCCGATGGCTGGACGCTGGCACCACCGCTGATCACCGCCGACGGCATCAACAACGAGCTCGAACGGCCGCACATCGTCGTCCACGCCGGGCGCTATTATTGCTTCTGGTCGACGCAAGCGCGGGTGTTTGCCGCCGGTGGTCCTCAGGGGCCGACGGGGCTTTACGCGATGGTCGCCGATCGTTTTGCCGGGCCGTGGCAGCCCGTCAACGGCACCGGGCTGGTGCTCGCCAATCCGGCGTCACGCCCGCTTCAGGCCTATAGCTGGTTGGTTCTCGATGACCTGTCTGTGCTCAGCTTCGCCGATTTGCCCGGCCTCGGTCAGACACCAGCCGACGTCGCCACCGCGCGGCGGCACTTCGGCGGCACCCCGGCACCGGTCCTGCAACTGCGGCTCGACGGTGATCGGAGCAGCCTCGCATGACGCAGGCGCCGCTCGTGGCCGGGCTCGAGCTCGGCGGCACCCGCTGCAACGCCGTGTTGGCGCAGGGCCGCGAAATCATCGCCCGCGCTACGGTGCCGACCACGATGCCCGTCACCACGCTGGGCAGCCTTTCCGCGATTGTCGCCGGCTGGACCGCGCTGCACCCGGTTGCAGCGATCGGCATCGCCAGTTTCGGACCGCTCGGGCTCGATACCGCCACCGGCGATGACGGCCATATCCTGATGACACCCAAGCCTGGCTGGTCGCATATCGATGTCCGCGGCTACTTCGTGCGGGCCTTCGGTCTGCCGACCGGGTTCGACACCGATGTCAACGGTGCAGCGCTCGCCGAGGGTGAATGGGGCGCGGCGATCGACTGCGATGTCCATGCCTATGTGACGGTCGGCACTGGCGTCGGTGTCGGCATCGTCATCGACGGCCGGCCGCTGCACGGCGCGCTGCATCCCGAGGCTGGCCATATGCGCATACGCCGCGCCGGGCCGCCGGGCTTTGCAGGATCGTGCCCATTCCACGGGGACTGTATC
>JBBQKM010000344.1:0-3061 GCA_038326915.1 Sphingomonadales bacterium | reverse complement strand
ATACTCGGCGCCAGCGGTTCGGCCATGTCCATCCTCTTGTGTGCCGCAAAGCGGGGCTTGCTTGCCATCGGCGCGGCGCATTTCTATCAGACCAGCAGGTTCCGCCAAGGGGCCGCGCCGCCGCATCATTCGCTCCCGAGGATATTCACCCCCGCCATGGCTCGCATCGTGATGAAATTCGGCGGCACCTCGATGGCCGGCAGCGAGCGCATTCGCGGCGTCGCGGCGCGGGTCAAGCGCGAGATCGACGCCGGCAACGAGGTCGCGGTGGTGGTCTCGGCGATGGCCGGGGAGACCGACCGCCTCGTTGGTTTCTGCCGCGAAGCCTCGCCGCTCGCCGATCCGCGCGAATATGATGTCGTCGTTGCCGCCGGCGAACAGGTCACCGCCGGGCTGCTCGCCATCGCGCTGCAGGCCGCCGGGGTGCCGGCGCGGTCGTGGCTCGGCTGGCAATTGCCGATTCATTCGTCGGCCGCGCACAGCGTCGCGCGCATCGAAGGGATCGAAACCGACAAGGTGCTCGCGGCGATGGCGCGCCGCGAGGTTGCCGTCGTGCCAGGGTTTCAGGGCGTGTCGGATGACGATCGCGTCACCACATTGGGCCGCGGCGGCAGCGACACCTCGGCGGTGGCGCTGGCGGCCGCGCTCAAGGCTGACCGCTGCGACATCTATACCGATGTCGATGGTGTCTATACCACCGATCCGCGCATCGTGCCGCGGGCGCGCAAGCTTGAACGCATCACCTATGAGGAGATGCTCGAACTTGCCTCGGTTGGTGCCAAGGTGCTGCAAACCCGCTCGGTCGAGCTGGCGATGAAGGAAAAGGTGCGCGTCCAGGTGCTGTCGAGCTTTACCGATGCCCCGGGCACGCTGGTCGTTGACGAGGATGAAGACATGGAACGTGAGCTGATCGCCGGCGTCGCCTATGACAAGAACGAAGCCAAGGTGACGCTGGTCGGCGTCCCCGACGTGCCGGGTGTCGTCGCCAAGATCTTCGGGCCGCTCGCCGACGCCAACATCAATGTCGACATGATCGTCCAGAACATCGCCAAGGGCGAAGGCACCACCGATGTCACCTTCACCGTGCCGCGCACGCAATTGCCGCTGTCATTGGATGTGCTCGACAAGGAACGCGGCAGCATCAATTTCGCCCAGGTGCTGTCCGACGCGGCGGTCGCCAAGGTGTCGGTCGTCGGCGTCGGCATGAAAAGCCATGCCGGCGTCGCGGTGACGATGTTCCGCGCGCTCGCCGATCGCGGCATCAACATCCAGGCGATCACCACATCGGAAATCAAGGTCAGCGTGCTGATCGCCGAGGAATATGTCGAACTGGCGGTGCGCGTGCTGCACACCGCCTATGGGCTGGATGCGGCAGCATGAGCCGGCTCGATATCCTGTCGGCACGCGGCCGCGAATTCCTCGGCAGCCGCCACGCCATCATGGCCGGGGCGATGACCTGGGTTTCCGAACGCCACCTCGTTTCGGCGATCTCCAACGCCGGTGGCTTCGGCGTCATCGCCTGCGGGTCGATGCCGCCGGCGCTGCTCGATGCCGAAATCGCCGCGACGCGCGCCCTGACAAACAAGCCATTCGGTGTCAATCTGATCACGCTGCATCCGCAGATGCTGGAACTGATCGAAATCTGCGCCAAACATCGCGTCAGCCACATCGTTCTCGCCGGCGGGCTGCCATCGGGCGCCGCCATCGAGGCCATAAAGGCGGCGGGCGCAAAACTCATGTGCTTTGCACCGACCGCGGCGCTGGCGAAAAAGCTGGTGCGCTCGGGCGTCGATGCCATCGTCATCGAAGGGTCTGAGGCCGGTGGCCATATCGGCCCGGTGTCATTGGGCGTGCTGGCGCAGGAAATCCTGCCGGTCATCACCGAAGTGCCGGTGTTCGTCGCCGGTGGCATCGGGCGCGGTGCCGCCATCGCCGCCTGGCTCGAGATGGGCGCGTCGGGCGTCCAGCTCGGCACGCGCTTTGCCGCCTCAGCCGAAAGCGTCGCGCATCCGAATTTCAAGAAAGCCTTTTTCCGCGCTTCGGCGCGTGATGCGGTGGCATCGGTGCAACTCGATCCGCGCCTGCCGGTGATCCCGGTGCGCGCGCTGAAGAATGCCGGCACCGAGGCATTCACCACCAAGCAGCGCCAGGTCGCCGAAGCCATCGACCGCGGCGAGATCGACCTTGCTGCCGGCCAGCTCGAAATCGAGCATTATTGGGCCGGGGCGCTGCGCCGCGCCGTCGTCGATGGCGATGTCGAGAACGGCAGCCTGATGGCCGGGCAATCGGTCGGCATGGTGACCAAGGAACAGAGCGTCGCCGAGATCATCGCCGAACTGGTCGCGGAAGCGGAAACGGCCCTCGAATCGCGGGTTGGCGGCTTCGCCGCCGCGGGCCGTTCCCCGCCGTACGAATCGGCCGCCTGATGGCCGCCGTCAGCGCCGCCCGCGAGATCCTGCGCCGCCTTCACGAAGTGATGGCGGCAAAGACCGGCGCTGAAGCCAAGCTCAACCAGGTCGTCCAGATCGTCGCCCAGGAACTGTCGAGCGAAGTCGCCTCGATCTACCTGCTGCGCGACGGCATGCTCGAACTCTATGCCACCCGCGGGCTGGCGCAGGCGGCGGTGCACGTCACCCGGCTCAGCATGGGCCAGGGCCTCGTCGGCGTCATCGCCCAGTCGCGCGAACCGCTGAACCTCGCCGAGGCCAAGGCGCACCCCGATTTCGCCTATCGCCCCGAAACCGGCGAGGATGATTACCACAGCTTTGCCGGTGTCCCGATCGTGCGGCGCGAATCGGCGATCGGTGTGCTCGGCGTCCAGCATCGCGAGCCGCGCGATTATGACGAAGTCGAGATCGAGGCGCTGCAGACCGTCGCCATGGTGCTGTCGGAGCTGATCCACGGCGCCGGGCTGGTCGACGATGCCCAGGCCGCCAAGGCGCGCACCGCGAGTTCGGAACCGCTGCGGCTGCCGGGCTTGAAACTCGTCGACGGGCTGGGGCGTGGGCTGGCCGTGTTCCACCAGCCGCGCGTCGTCATCGAGCACACGGTCGCCGACGAT
>JBBQKM010000343.1:0-3064 GCA_038326915.1 Sphingomonadales bacterium | reverse complement strand
GGCGAATCCCACCCCGTCTGCGCGTCATTGGATGGCTTCCACAACACAAAATCCGCCGGCGATTTCTTGTAGGGCGCCACTTCCACCCGCGCCCCGGCAATCATCTCGTCCAGCGGCCGCCGCGACAGCGCGCCATAGCCGGCAAAGCTCGGCACATCGAACAGCACATGGCCCTGCGCCGCATAGGCGTGGCCCTTGGCGACCAGCGTTTCCATCATCGCGATCATCGCCGGGATGCTGGTCGTCGCGTGCGGCGCGATGTCGGGCGGCTCGACACCGAGCGCTCCCATGTCGTCGAGATACCAGGCCTCGGTGCGACTGGTGATTTCGTCGATCGGCACGCCGGTTGCGGCGCTTTCCGCGATGATGCGGTCATCGATATCGGTGATGTTGCGGGCATAGACGACGTGCGCCGCCCCATATTCGTGGCGCAACAGCCGGCGCAGCACGTCGAACACCACCGCCGGCCGGGCATTGCCGATGTGGGCGCGTGAATAGACCGTCGGCCCGCAGACATACATGGTGACGCGCTGCGGATCGGCGGGGACGAGAACGTCCTTCTGTCGGGTGAGCGTATTGTAGAGGCGGATCGGCATCAGATCGGCGTCGACGGCGTCGACTTTTCCTGGGCGTCGAGCAGCTTGTCGAGCGCGCTGCGATCGGCGGGATCATAGCCGCGCTCATCGCGGCGCAGGCCGGCGTGCGGATCGCGCGCCTCGGCGGTGTCGGGGGCGATGCGGCGGTGTTCTTCGACAAAATCGACAAGTGCCTTCGATACCATCGCCAATGTCGGCGCGGTGCGCGCCTTGGCCAGCCATTCGGGCGACGGCTCGCCCGGATCGACGGTGTCGAAGGTCAGGTTGACGAGCAGGAAGACCAGCGCCGCTGCCAGCACACCCTTGGCCGCGCCGAAGCCGAGGCCGAGCACGCGATCGACCGGGCCGACCAGCGAGGTCTTGGTGGTTTGTGAGACGCGGCCGCCGACGACGCGGACGATGATGAAGGCACCAAGGAACAGCACCACCAGCGCCAGGATGGCGGCGCCGCTTTCGGTGCTGACCAGCTGCATCGCGATCGCCTTGGCCGGGGTATAGAACAGCCGCACCGCCATGATGCCCGCCGCCCAGGCCAGCAGCGAGACGATTTCGCCGACAAAGCCGCGCATCAACCCGGCCGCTGCCGCGATGACGACGAGGATGAGGACGATGATGTCGAAGACGGTGAGCGCTGCCATGATGCCTGGCGCCTTAGCCGACAATTGCTGCCGGCTCAAAGCCTTCTCGGCGGCGTATCATTCGCCGCCCGGAGCCAGCCGGTCGACAAGCGCCGCCAGCGTCGGCAGCGCCTCCACCCGCAGCGCGCCGCTGGCCGTGCCCTTGGGGGCGAACGCCGATGTGAAGCCGAGCTTTGCCGCCTCCTTCAGCCGCAGCGTGGCGAGGCCCGCAGGGCGCAATTCGCCCGACAGCGCGACCTCGCCAAAGGCGACGGCATCGCCCGGCACCGGGCGGTCGGTCAGCGCCGAGATCAGCGCCGCGGCGACGGCGAGGTCGGCGGCGGGATCGGACACTTTCAACCCGCCGGCGACGTTCAGATAGACCTCGTGATTGCCAAACCCCAGCCCGCAACGCGCCTCCAGCACCGCCAGCAGCATCGACAATCGACCCGAATCCCAGCCGACGACGGCGCGCCGCGGCGTCGCACCCGATGGCAGCCGCACCACCAGCGCCTGGATTTCACACAGCACCGGGCGCGTGCCCTCCATCGCCGGGAACACCACGGCGCCGGTAACGGCGCTGTCGCGATCGGTGAGGAACAGCGACGACGGGTTGGTGACTTCCTCCAGCCCTTCTGCCCCCATCGCGAACACGCCGATCTCGTCGGTGCCGCCGAAACGGTTCTTGACCGGGCGCAGGATACGATACTGGTGGCTGCGCTCGCCTTCGAAATACAGCACGGTGTCGACCATGTGTTCGAGGACGCGCGGCCCCGCCAGCTGCCCGTCCTTGGTGACATGGCCGACAAGGATCAGCGCCGTGCCGGTGGTCTTGGCATAGCGGATCAGTTCCTGCGCGCTCGCCCGCACCTGGCTGACGGTGCCGGGCGCCCCCTCCAGCGTGTCGCTGTGCATGGTCTGGATCGAATCGATCACCAGCAGCGCCGGCGGCTTGCCCGCAGACAAGGTCGTCAGGATGTCGCGTACGCTGGTTTCGCTGGCCAGCTGTACGTCGGCGCGCGCGAGGCCGAGCCGCCGGGCGCGCAGCCGCACCTGGTCGGCGGCTTCCTCCCCCGAGACATCGGCGACGGCATGGCCATCGCGCGCCATGCGGCCGGCGGCCTGCAGCAGCAGCGTCGATTTGCCGATGCCCGGGTCGCCGCCGATCAGGATGACACTGCCCGGCACCAGCCCGCCGCTGCCCGCCGCCGGGCCACCGACGGTGCCGCCGAGCGCGCGGTCGAGTTCACCGATCCCGGTCGACAGCCGGTCGGGCAGCTCGACATCGTCGGCGAGCGACGCCATCGCGAATTTGCGCCCGCCGCCGGCGAGCGAATGTTTTGCGGCAAAGGGCGTTGCCGCCGGAGCCGCCTCGGCCTGGATCGTGTTCCAGCTCGAACAATCACCGCATTGGCCCTGCCAGCGGCTGCTGACGGCGCCGCAGGATTGGCAGACATAGCGAGTGGCGGCGCGGGCCATGGCGATCCTTCAATGCGAACGGATAGTGAACATTAACGCCGCTGCCGTCGCCGCGCAATGGGCTTAGTCCTTGCCCGGCAACAGCAACTGGCCGCCTTCGCGGCGCACCGCGGCGGTGATCGCGCCGGTCATGAACGACAGCATCGCCGGCAGTGCAAAGCTGACATGGACAACATTGTCCTCGATATCGATGGTGACGCTTATGCGCTGGCCCATGGCGGCGAGTTCGATGATCATCTGGTTGGCAGTTGGCCAGCGCGTCTGCAGCTCGGCAATGCCGCCGGGAATGTGGCGGCCGATATCGCCCACATTCTCGCGCAGCCGCTGGCCCGCGGCTGCGCGGCCCAGATTGTGGGGAATGTCGACGGTGGT
>JBBQKM010000342.1:0-3088 GCA_038326915.1 Sphingomonadales bacterium | reverse complement strand
GTGGACCGCCGGCTTGACGTCGAGGCTGTGGTGCCCGCCCTCGATGACTTCGCGCAGCGCCATCATCACATAACGCACCTGGCATTCCGACATGAAGATGACGTTGCCGCCGTGCGCCAGCCCGGTATTCGGGCCCATCAGCATGAAGAAATTGGGGAACCCCGGCATGGTGGTGCCAAGATAGGCGGTGGCGTCATCGGGCTTCCAGACATCGTGGATCTCGACACCGCCCCGCCCGGTGATCCGCATCGGCGCCAGCATCTTGCTGGCCTGGAACCCGGTGGCATAGACGATCGCGTCGGCCGGCCAGACATGGCCATCGGCGGTGACCACGCCTTCGGCCACGATGCGGGCAATGCCGTCGGTGATCAGGTCGACATTCGGCCGCTGCAGCATCTTGAACCAGTCATTGTCGATCAGGATGCGTTTGCCATAGGGCGGATAATCGGGAACGACCTTGGCGAGCAGCGGCGAGTTTTCACCGAGTTCGCGCCGCATATGGCGTTCCATGAAAATGCGGTGGCGGTTGTTCTGTTCGTTGATCGAATGCGCCGGATCATGCCATTCGGGATCGATCTTCAGCGCCGGGTGCAGCCCGTCGGCAAAGGCCCAGAACATCTGGAACCGATACCAGCGGCCATAATAGGGCACGTTCGCGAGCACCCATTTCTTGCCGTCGGCGACCTCGGCAAAGTAGTTTGGATTGGGCACCACCCAGTGCGGCGAGCGCTGGAACACCATCAGCCGTTCGACATCGGGGGCGATCGTCGGGCCGACCTGATGGCCCGAGGCGCCGGTGCCGATCATCGCGATGCGCTTGCCGCGCCAGTCGAAATCGGGGTTCCAATGGCCGGTGTGGATGCTGGGGCCGGCAAAACTGTCGCGGCCGGGAATGTCGGGCAGTTTCGGTCGGTTGAGAATTCCGACCGCCGACATGACGGCATTGGCGGACAGGTCGAACACACTGCCGTCGGCGCTGCGGGCGGTCACCGTCCAGGTCTGGCTGGCGGTATCGAAGCGGCATTGGGTGACTTCGGTGTTGAAATGCGTGCGGCGGCGCAGATCATGCTTGTCGGCAACGCCTTCGAAATACTGCCACAGCTCGTCGCGCTTGGCGAAAAAGTGCGACCAGTCGTTGTTGGGCTCGAACGAATAGGAATAGAAATGGTTGGGCGTATCGACGCCGCAGCCGGGATAGCTATTTTCGAACCAGGTGCCGCTGACGGTTTCGTTCTTTTCGACGATGGTGAACGGAATACCGGCCTGCTGCAGGCGGATGGCGGCACACATACCCGAGACGCCAGCACCGATGACGACGACGTGAAAGGCGTCGAGAACAGCCTGATCGGGCCGGTTGCGCCAGACCATGCCGCGCGGATCGATCGCGGCGGGGCGCAGATCCTCCTGCATCATCTCGACATAATCGGCGCCGACAGGCGTGCCGGCGGCGGTCGACAGCATGTCGACGAGCAACTGTCCGCCGGGGATCGGCGGCAGCGGCCGCGGATGCCGGGCAAAATCCATCAGCACGTCGAACAGCTGGCTGCGGATCTCGGCACGCATTTCGGCGGGCATTGTTTCCTGATAGCTTGAAGGCCCGGCGATGCACGGCCGGGCGCGATCGAGCCAGCCGTGATCGCCGGTCAGGGTGACGAGCACCAGCATCAGCGTCGCCGGATCGGCCTGTTCGAGCGCGGCGCGCAACTGCCCGGGATTGTCGGCGAGGGCGCTCAGGTCTTCGGCAGGCTTG
This sequence comes from Sphingomonadales bacterium, assembly GCA_038326915.1. Taxonomy (GTDB): domain Bacteria; phylum Pseudomonadota; class Alphaproteobacteria; order Sphingomonadales; family Sphingomonadaceae; genus Sandarakinorhabdus. Next base: position 1,338 of record JBBQKM010000342.1, on the reverse strand, counting down.
GTCACGGCAGATCCAGTCATCAGGCAAAGGCGGGAAGGGCGCGAAACCCGGCGGGGCTCGCGCTGATGCGAACAACATGGTCGCCAGCGAAATGCGCGGGCACCAAAATGGCGTCTTCGGCGGCGGCGCGGGCAAGCACATGGCGGCGGGCGGCGCGCGCCTGGGCCGCATCCTCGCAGAAAATGCTGTTCCAGTCGGGATTGAGGATCTGCAGCGGATGGTGGAGCACATCGCCGACGAACATCGCGGTTTCGCCGCCATCGCTCAGCGTCAGCGTCTGGCAACCCGGCGTATGACCGGGGTTGGGATCGAGGCGGACGCCAGCGGCGATCTCCACGCTGCCGCTGACGACCTGGGCGAGACCGCGATCGAGGATCGGGCGGACGCTGTCGTCGAAAAAGCCGGCGTTGACCGCCTCGCCAATCATGTCGGGGAATTTGTGGCGGTTGTCGGGATCCCAATATTCGACATCGGGCGCCGGAAACACAAAGCGCGCGTTGGCAAAGGTCGGCTGCCAGTCGCCATCGACCAGAATGGTGTTCCAGCCGACATGATCGACGTGGAGGTGCGAGCAAACGACAAGGTCGATGCTTTCGGGTGCAAATCCCGCCGCCGCTAGCCGATCGAGGAAATCGGTGTCGAGATTGTCGAACACCGGGATGCCGGGGCGGACCTTGTGATTGCCGCAGCCGGTATCGAACAGGATGGTGCGGCCATCGGCTTTGATGACCCAGCTCTGGATGCGCGCCTGGATGGCATCGGTGGCATGGTCGAGATAGGCCGGGGCGATCGCATCGCGGGTTTCGGCATAGCGATCGGCTTCGAATCCGGCGAACAGCAATTCGGGGGTCAGGAAGGCACCGCGCCATTCCTCGACGCGGGTGACGCGCGCCGAACCGACCGTGAATGTGTCCATGATTGCGCCTCCCCGGCCTCGCGATGCGGTGGGTGTTTCACCTTCAACCGTCATCATAAAAAATCTACTTATGGGTAGTTACAACCTCAGGGCAAACCGTCAAGCGTTTCGGCGGGGTGTAGGCGCCGCCCTTCGCCAAATGTGTTGCGGCGGCGCATCGACGGCCGGGAAATGCCCTGGTGGTCTACGGATTGTCTATTGCTTCTGACTTGCAACCGGTCATATCTACGCAACGGTAGATAAAACATCACCGGCGATTTTGGGGAGTGGGCATGCGGAATCTTCTGGTTGGCGCGTTGCGCCTTGGTGCAACGCAGCGTCTGTCGGTCGGCATGCTGCTCGCAGGGTCGATGGCGGCGATGGCCGCGCCGGCATATGGTCAGGCAGTCGCCACCAGCACCGATGGTGTCGCCGATATCGTC
>JBBQKM010000341.1:0-3112 GCA_038326915.1 Sphingomonadales bacterium | reverse complement strand
AACATGAACGGCTCGCCGTTGCTGGTCGCGGTGATCTTGACGATCTCGTTGGTCAGCGCCGGATTGACAGTCAACGAATCGATCTGCTGCGGCGCGCGGCGGAATTCGACATTGGCGTCCGACAGGATGCGTTCGACGTCGGACATGGTCTTTGCGTCCTTCAGCCCCAACTGGTCGATGTTGGCCGGGCGCAGGAACTGGATCTGGTCGAGGGTGAAGATCTTGCGATCACCGAAGACCTGGGGGTTTTCGGAGACGAACTTCTGCGCCGCCTCGCGTGTCGTTGTCGGCACCTTGCGCTGGATATCGGCCTGCAGCGCCTGGACGAGCAGGCTCTCCTCGGTGCGTTCCTTGGCCAGCAGGAACTGCGGGGTCTTGTCGAGCTTCAGCTTCTCGGCTTCAGCCGCCAGCATCTTGCGCTCGACGACGCGTGCCAGCGCGACGGATTCGACCAGCTTGCGCGGGGCATCGCCGCCGCGGTTGGGAATCTGTGCGAGCTCGGCGTTCAGTTCGTGGATGGTGACATCCTTGCCATCGACAGTCGCCACGACCTGGCCCTCGGGCGCTTTTGCGGCCTTGTCACAGGCGGACAGGAAAAGCATGGCCGCGGCGGCAGACGCCAGCAGTGTCGCTCGTGCCGAATTCATCCTTGAAGCTCCCATATTCGCAAGTTCCATATTCGCATGTCCCTACGGCTTGCACGTCAATGCGCCGGGCGCGGCGTCGCGGTCAATATGCGATCCCCAGCATTGCCCGGATGATTGCTGCTGCCTTGCGGGGTTGGCGGCGTAACAGTCGCAGCGTGGCCGCCGCCAGCGTCACCAGCCAATGCACCGGCAGCAGCAGCGGATGATGCAGCCGCACAAAGCGCAGCCGCGACCGCGTCAGCCAATATTCCGACAACGCGCTGCGCCCGCCGGCGACGCCCGATGACCCGATCGAGCCGCCTTCCTTGTGATAGACCACTGCGCCTTGCGCGAAGGCGATGGCAAATTCGCCGGCGTTTCGCGCCGCCCAGTCGATTTCCTCGAAATAGAGGAAATAGCCTTCGTCCATCGGACCGACGCGTTCGACAAAGCGCCGGCTGACCGCGAGCGAAGCGCCGAGCACGAAATCGGTTTGCGCCGCCACCTGGCCGGGGTTGAACGGCTGGCGGGCGGGCTGCCCGGTGCCGATCCCGCGCGACGTGCCGGCGGCCAGGTTGAAGACATGGCCATTGAGCGCCTGCACCCGGTCGGGCTGCCAGTAATAGCGCACGACGGTGCCGCACATGCCGACATTGTCGGTGGCGTCGAGGCGGGCGAGCAGCGCCGCCGCCGCAGCCGGGTCAACGATGGTATCGTTGTTGAGCAGCCAGACATGATCGATGTTCGGATCGCGCAGCAGGTGGCGCAGGCCGATGTTGTTGCCAGCGGCAAAGCCGCGGTTGCTGACGGCGTCGATCAGCGTCAGCAGCGCATCGTGGTCGGTGCCGGCCGCCGCTGCCGCGCTCATGCGGACGAATGCCTGCGGCTTGCGGATGGCGGGCGTCGTATGGCGCGCCATTGCAGTGGATGCGGCTGGCGGTGGCCGGTCGCCCGCCGCCCATGCAGCAATCGCATCGAGCGAGCCGTCGTTCGATTCATTGTCGACGACGACGACGCGCAGCGGGATCGTGCTGCGCAACAGCGATTCGAGACATTCGATCGTGTCGTCGGCACGCTTGAAATTGACCAGCACGACGCCGAGCCGCGGCGTCGCTGGGGATATCCGGCGCATCATGGCTGGCGGTTCCACAGCGTTGCGCCGCCGGCCGGCGCCGCCATGACACGCAGCATCTCGGCGGCGCGATACCCGCGGATGCGCGCCAGGATGGCAATACCGCGCAGCCGGTTGCCGATGCCGCTGATCCGGTCGGACGTCAGCAGCTTCAGCGCCTCCACCGGCACCGATGCTACCAGGGCCGCAGCGCGTGCCCGCCAGCGCCAGGAGTGGTCCGATGCCGCATTCCAGTCGTGGCGGATGTGGCGCTGCCATTTCGCCGCCAGCGCCGCAAATGCCGGGCGGGCCGGGTGATAGACCAGCATCGCGGGCAGATAGCGGGTGGTGAAGCCGGCGGCATGGGCGCGCTGCCCCCAGTCGAGATCTTCGGCGCGATCGATGCCGGCGAACGGCCCGACGACGGCGTGGACGCGCCGCGCCATGGCAAGGTTGGCGGTGACCGAAAAATGGCGTCCGGTGATATACATGCGCTGGCGAAATCCAAATACGGCTTCATAGGCTTCGATTCCGGTCAGTCGGTGCGGATCGCCGAAATCGATGCGGATGTCGCCGCCAACCACCGCGCGCTCGGGATCGGTGGCAACAGCATCGATCGCGGCCTGCAGCCAGCCCGGCGCGGCGCGGCAATCGGCATCGATGAACGCGACGATCGGCGCCGCTGCGGCCGCGATGCCGCGGTTGCGCGCCGGGCCAGGGCCGGGAACAGGTTCATGCAGCAGCTGCACGCCGGAAAACGCGTCGATTACCGGCGCGATCGGCATCCGCGAGCCATTGTCGACGACGATGATCTCGAAAGTACCGCCGTCGATGCGCTGGGCCGTCACCGAAGCAAGGCAGCGGCGCAGCGCGTCGGGGGTGTTGAGATGCGGGATGATCACCGAAACACGCGGGGCTTCGCCGCCGGCAGGGCGCGCGATCATGTCGTCCTGAAGCCCGGATACGGTCATGCCGCGACGCCATACCGGTGCCGGCCGGCAAAGCCAATTTCCATCCGCGCCGGTTTCAAACCAGCGCCGCCAGCGTTGCCGGACGGGGGCGAAACGCAGCATCGGGGTGCTTGCGTACCAGCTCGCGCAACGCCGCCTTGTCCTTTTCCCACCAGCGCGATGCCTCGATGGCAGCGATGGTTTCGGCATCGAAGCGGCTGCGCAGTTGGCGTGCCGGCTGGCCGGTCATGATCGCATAGGCCGGCACATCGCGAGTAACGATTGCGCCGGCGCCGATGATAGCGCCGCGGCCGATCGCCTTGCACCCCGGCGTTATGGTGGCGTTGTGGCTGATCCAGACATCGTCGCCGATCTCCAGCCAGGCCGGGTCGAGCTGGTCGCTGGCGACGACGCCGAACTTCGCC
>JBBQKM010000340.1:0-3131 GCA_038326915.1 Sphingomonadales bacterium | reverse complement strand
GCGCCGATGACGCGGTGGCAGGGCACGACGATGCCGATCGGGTTCATGCCGTTGGCCAGCCCCACGGCCCGCGCGGCGCCGGGATTGCCGATCTGCGCCGCCAGCGCGCCATAGCCCTGGGTTTCGCCGGCCGGGATGCGGCGCAGCGCGGCCCAGACACTTTTCTGGAACTGGGTCCCGCCGGTGGCGACGGGCAGGCTATCGAGCGCCGTCAGCTCGCCGGCGAAATAGGCATCGAGCGCGGCGGTGACCGGTGCCGGCGCCGCGCCATCGACCAGCGTATAGCGGCCATAATGGCGCGCCAGCAGCCGGTGCATGCGTTCCTCGAAATCGCTGAAATCGAGCGCGCGAAGCACGCCGTCGGCATCGGTGACGACAAGGATTTCAAAGGCCGGGGCTTGGTAGCGGGTAAGGGTCAATTGCATCGGGGCGGCTCCTGCAGTGCGTTTGCGGCGTTGCGCCGGGGTTTCGCCATGGACGGCAGCAAAGACTTCGTTGAAGCGACGGACGCTGCCGAAACCCGCCTCGCCGGCGATCTGCGCCATCGGCAACGCGCCGTCGTCGATGAGGCGGACGGCCGTTGCGAGGCGCTTGGCCTGGGCAACGGCGACCGGCGACACGCCGAGATGCTTGGCGAACAGCCGCCGCACCTGGCGTTCGCCGACGCCGAGCTTGTCACCAAGCGCCTCGACCGGCACCGGCGTCTCGGCGGCATCGAGCGCGCCGCCATCGATCAAGGTCAGCGCGCGTCGCACGCTGGCGGCGGTGCCGTTCCACGCCGGCGATCCCGGTGCGCTTTCGGGGCGGCAGCGCTTGCAGGCGCGAAAGCCCAGCGCCACGGCCGCGGCCGCGGTGGCGACAAAGACGCAGTTTTTGAGCAGCGGCGGCCGCGCCGGACAGACCGGGCGGCAGTAGATGCCGGTGGTTTTCACACAGGTGAAAAAGCGCCCGTCGAAGTCGCGGTCACGGCACTGCATGGCGGCGTAGCAGGTGTCGGGGTCAGGAATGCTCATGACGCCGGTGTAGCGCCAGTGCACGGCGGAGTCTGGCGGTTTTCGGACGTTGTTGCCTTCTCCCCTCCCTTTCAGGGAGGGGAGTCAGCTCAGCTCCGGCACAACAGCTGCCCGTTAGCGACGCCGCACTCCGTCCGCTGGCCGTCATGGTTGAAACGCACCGACGCCGCGCCCTTTTGCGACAGCGCCACCACATCGGCGACACTGCGCACCGGCTGGCCGCCGACGCTTTCGATCAGATAGCCCGGGCGCAGCCCCAGCCGGGCGGCGAGCGATGCCGCCTGCATTTCGACGACGACGACCCCCGCTTCGGGCAGGCCAGCGCCGAGTTCCTGGGCATAGGCCGGCGACAGATTGGCAACGGTGACACCGTTGAGGATCGTCTGCCCGGCAATCGGGGTGATCTGGCGCAGCGGGTTTTCGGGGGGCGCAGCGAGCGTTACCGACACCTGCTGTTCCTTGCCGCCGCGCATCAGGACGACGCTGAGCGCGCGCCCGACGCCTTCGGTGGCGAGGCTGTAGCGCAGCTGGCCGCCATCGGCGACTTCCTTGCCATCGACGCTGCGCAGCACATCGCCGACCCGGATGCCGGCAGCGGCGCCGGGGCTGCCGGGGGCGACGCCGGTGACCAGCAGCCCGCCGGGGCGATCGAGGCCGGCCAGCCGCGCGCTTTCGGCTGTCAGCGGTTCGCCTTCGATACCGATCCAGCCCGAAACCAGCTTGCCCTTGTCGGCGGCGCGCAGAAACACCTGGACGATCTTCGACGGGATGGCGAAGCCGATGCCGTTGCTGCCGCCATCCTTGGAAAAGATCGCGGTGTTGATGCCGAGCAACCGGCCCTGGCCGTCGAGCAGCGCGCCGCCCGAATTGCCGGGGTTGATGGCGGCATCGGTCTGGATGAAGAATTGCCAGTCGGAAACGCCGATGCCGGTGCGCGCGATCGCCGACACGATGCCGGTCGTCACCGTCTGGCCGACGCCGAACGGATTGCCGATGGCGATGGTGACATCGCCGACTTCGGCACGGTCGCTGTCACCCATGCGGATCACCGGTAGCACCGCGCCCTTGGTATCCACGCGGAGGACAGCGAGATCGAGCCGGGCGTCGGCAAACACCAGCTTGGCCGGATATTGGCGGCGATCGGCAAGCGCGACGAGGATCTGGTCGGCGCCGGCAACGACATGGTTATTGGTGACGATCAGGCCGTCAGGCGACACGATTACCCCCGAGCCGAGCGATTGCTGGACGCGCGGCTGCGACGGGCCGCCGCCCAATTGGCGCTGCAGGAATTCCTGCATCAGCGAGGGCCGGCTGCGATCGACCTTGGCGGTGTAGACGTTGACGACAGCGGGCGCAGTCTGCTTGACGATCGGCGCGAACGACAGCGTCTGTAGGCCGCCGGTCGGCACCACGCGCGTCACCGGGGTGGTGTCCATCGGCGGCACCTGCGCCGACACCGCGCCCTGATCGGTGACCTGGTTGACCCCCAGCGCCAGCCCGACCCCGGCGACCGCGCCCAGCAAGACACCCAATGCTGTCTTCATACCCTTGGCCATCCCGAATCCTGCGCTGATGTTGCTAGCGAATTGCCCAATTGCCGTTTGCGACTGAAGCCGTGATGAACGGCGATATAAGAAGGAATTTCCGAAAATGAAGCTGTGGCACTGCCGCGATGCCCGATCGTTCCGCGCGCTGTGGACGCTGGAGGAGATCGGCATCGCCTATGATCTGGTGTCGCTGCCGTTTCCGCCGCGTTGGGCACAGCCGGAGTATCTCGAAACCAACCCGCTCGGCACCATTCCGTATTTCGAGGATGGCGCCACAAAGATGACCGAAAGTGCCGCGATTTGCGAATATCTGGCGGTGAAATATGGCGGGGATCTGGCTGTAAGGCCCGATGAGGACGATTTCGGCGCCTGGCTAAACTGGCTGCACCATGGCGAGGCGACGCTGACGTTCCCGCAGACATTGGTGTTCCGCTATCTCACGCTGGAAAAGCCCGAGAACCGCAACCCCAAGGTAGCAGGCGATTACCGCAAATGGTTCGTGGCGCGGACGGTGCTGGCGGAACGCACTTTGGCCGATGGCCGCGAATACCTTTGCGCCGGGCGCTTCACC
>JBBQKM010000339.1:0-3135 GCA_038326915.1 Sphingomonadales bacterium | reverse complement strand
GCTCATGCCGCCATGGCCGAGCAGCGAGGCGCCGAGCGCCGCATAGGCCAGCCAGCCCCAGGTTTTCAGCGGCAGTTCGGGCACATGCGCCAGCGCGCCGGGTTCGAACACCAGGCTGCACGCGACGAGCACCGGCACGCTGACCAGCGCCAGCCAGGCGTGGATGGTCAGCACCGGCACACCCTGCAGCTTGCGGAACAGCAGATTGCCGCTCGCCCAGGCGAACGACGCGGCGACGGTCAGCCACAACCCGACGCTTTCGCGGGCGATCGCCGGGTCGAAGCCCATCACCGCGACGCCGGCGAAACACAGCACGACGGCGGTGATGCGCGGCCAGCGGATCGTCTCCTTGTAGATCAGCACCGCGAGCAGCAGCGAGAAGGGCACGCCCAACTGCCCGGCGATGGCCAGCGCCGAGACATTGTCGGCCAGCGCGAACGACAGCCCGCCGAGTCCCATGAACAGCGCGCCGGCAACGATGCCGGTGAACAGCACGATCGGCATCCGGCCCGGCAGCCAGCGCAGCCAGGGCAGGGTGGCGAGCAGCACGATGCCATAGCGCAGCGCGACGGCGGTGATCGGTTGCGCCGATTCCACCGCCTCCTTCACCGCGACGATGTTGAAGGCCCAGATGACATCGATGAGGAGGATGAGCGCGAGGTGGCGGGGTTTCATCGGCCCGAAACTTTCGCGTACGCGCCGTTGATCGCCGCCATCCGAGCCTCGGTCACGCGGATGAATTCGGCCGGCACGCCGAGCGCGAGGTGGCGATCGGGGTGATATTCGCGGACCAGCGCGTGATAGGCGCGGCGCAGCGTGGCGGCATCGGCGCCGGGTTCGACACCGAGCACCGCCCACGGGTCATCCTCGGCCGGGCCGGTGTGGCGCGCGCGCACCCGCGCGGCGGCAGCGGCATCGAAACCCAGCCGGCCCGCGACCTTGTCGAGATAGGCGATTTCGGCGGGGTGATAGCCATCGACGGCGGCGATCAGCCACAGCGCATCGAGCAGATCTTCGAGCAGCGGCGATCCCGGCCCCAGCAGGCCGGCGGCCTGTTCGGCATAGGCTTCAAAACCCGCCATCGACTGCTTGGCCAGATCATAGAAGCGCCGCGCGTTTTCGGCCTCGGTTTCGTCGACATGAAACAGCCGCTGGAAGGTGGCGAATTCGGCCGCCGACGCCTCGCCATCGGCGCGCGCCATCTTGGCGGCCAGCGCGATGGCGGCAATGGTGAAGGCGACGCGGCGGCGTTCGGGGTTTGCCGCCCGGCGCAGATCGACCGCGCCGCCCGCCGCTGCACCCGCGAGCGCGCCCAGCGGCCCACCGAGCAGCGCACCGACCGCGGCACCCGCGATGGTCACCCAGATGCTCATAAGGAGGAAAGTCCGGTCACGCGCGGTGTCTTAGATTGTTAGGGCGGTGGGGGGCAATCGCGTGCGCGGAAAAAGTCCCTAGGATGTGCGGCCGATCCACGCGGCCACAATCGTCAGCGCCAGCGCCACGCCGGCCGCGACCCACAGCGCCGCCAGCCCCAGTGCCGTGCTGACCAATGCGCCGGCGACCGCGCCGCCGATCATCGCCGTCCACAACACCAGATAGGGAAACCAGCCCCAGCGTTCATAGCCGCGCAGCGCCGTCGCCAGCCGCTGTCCGACCTTGACGAGGTTGCCGGTCATGTAGGTCAGGCTGATGCGGACATCGCCATCGGCCTCGAACACGGTGTTTTCGGCGCCCATTGCCAGTGCGGTCAGCAGCAACGCCGCAAACACCAGGTGCAGCGCGGCGAGCGTCGCGGCGCCGGCCAGGATCGCGGTGAGCAGTGCCAGCAACACCGGCGCGCGCCGCTCAATCCCGGCGGCACGTCCGATCAGCGTGCCGATCGTGACGCCGCCGACAAAGGCGAGGAGCAGGCTGCCGGCCATCACCGCCTGTTCCGGCGCATCCGCGAGCCCGATACCGAGCCGGGTCGAATTGCCCGACATGAACGACAGGAAAAAGCCGCCGCTGGCGATGAAGCCGGTGGCGTCGACAAAGCCCGCCAGCCCGGTCAGCCCGGCAGCGAGCGCCTGGGTTCGCCGTTCATAACGGATCACGCCCGTGTTGCCCGGGCGATCACGCCCAGCGCAGTCCCGTTTCGGTCACGTGCAGCGCCAGCCCGGCGCGCGCCGCCGTCGCCGCGAGCATTGCGGCCAGCGCCGACCGCCCGTCGACCGGTGCCGCCCCGGCGAGCGCCGCCGCGACGGGCGCGGGCAGGGCATGGGGTGCCGCCCAATTCGCGCCGGTGGCAGTGATCGTCAGCGGCTGGCTGCGGCGCAGGTCGGCGAGCAGCAGCACGGACCCGGCGATCACCGCGCCTTGCGGCCCGTCGGTATCGGCGGCGGCGCGTTGCCAATCGATCGGCGTGCCATCGACGCCGTCGCGGACCAGCCGTTCCAGCGCAGCGCCGCCGACCGGTGCGTCCCCGGGTGCCAGCGCGGCGCGCACCAACCGCAGCCGCGCGCCGAGCCGTTTGGCGCCATCCTGCACCAGCCCGTTGATTTCGGCATCGGGTTCATCCGACAGCAGTTCGCTCGCCGTCATCACCGTGGCGATCGGGCTGGCGAAATCATGGGTCAGCCATTTGACGATCAGCGGCGCCAGCATGTCGGTCATGATTGGGGCGCATCCTGCGTCGGCGCATCCGGTGTCGGCAGGGGTTTGCGCCGCAGCCCGAGCGCCAGCAGCCGGCCATCACCGCCCTGCGCCAGCTCGAATTCCAGCCGATCGCCGGGTTCGAGCGTGTCCAGCCCCGCCGCCGCGAGCGCCGAGACATGGACGAAGACATCGCGCGGGCCAAGATCGGGCGTGATGAAGCCGAAACCCTTTTTCGTATCGAACCATTTGACCGCGCCGCTGGCCATCAGGCGGCGACCAGGGTGACGGGCCGGAACCCGTTCCCTCCCCCCTGCGGGGAGGGCGACTCGGCGCCAGCCGAGCGGGGTGGGGGTTCACTCGTCTCGGCACCGGCAACCCCCACCCCGCTCGCTGCGCGAGTCGCCCTCCCCGCAAGGGGGAGGGAGTTGCTCAGCCATCCCGCCTTTCGAGCATCCGCCCCGACAACACCGCGAGCTGGGGCCGCCCCTTGACGAAGCCGGC
>JBBQKM010000338.1:0-3146 GCA_038326915.1 Sphingomonadales bacterium | reverse complement strand
CGCCCTGAACGGCGGCAAACCGATGGCGCCCAAGCTGATGTACGAATTCCCGCGCGCGGCGATGCACGTCGAACTCAAGCGCGACCGCAATGCGGTGACGCACTTTCTCGACACCACCTACGGCGCCACGCCGTGGAGCCGCGCGGCGCTGCACGACTGGCTCAAGGCGCTGCGTCCGCGCTACGTCATCGACATCAACCGCGACACCCAACTGCAAGACAGCTACGCCGGCGTGCCACATCTGCTGATCCTCGGCTGCGCGCGCATCGGCGGCACGGATTTTCGCTTCAAGCTCTACGCCTATGACGGCGAGGACTACACGGCGATTGCCCCCCGAACAGGCCGACATCACCTGGCCGGTGCTGTTCAAGCCGATGGGTTCGCCGCGGCCGAAATCGTCCTATATCGCCTCGGACGCCGACTATGTCGACTTCATCACCGAACTGATGGGTAGCTTTGCCGTGCCCGCCTTCGTCAAGACGCAGCGACGCGACAAGCGCTACCTGTTCCTCGGCGTGCGCTTCAACCGCGACAGCGAGCGCATGGTTATGTCCGACCTCATGTACGGCGCCGCGCGCCCGGCCGGCTGGGTGCTGATCGCCGCCCCCACCGACAAGGAACGGCGCTTCTGCGAAAAGCTGGAGCTTGAGATGATCGACGCCGACTGCCGCGAACTGCTCGCCGCGCCGCCGCCAGCGAAGAGTTCCCGCGTCTGTTCGACGTACTGGTCGACCACGCCCAGCGCCACTTTGATAACGAAAGCCGCCTGATGCGCGAATGCCGCTTCCCGGCGGTCGCCGAACACGAAGGCGAACACCGGCGCGTGCTCGGCGAACTCACCCGCCTGCGCGACGGCATCGGCCGCGGCCGCGTCGCCTTCGCCCGCGCCTATGTCAGCGACGGCCTTGGCCCGTGGTTCGAACAACACCTGGCAACGATGGATGCAGCGCTGGCGGGATGTTTGAAGGCGGTTAGGCAGGCGTGAGGCGCTGACGACCCTCTCGCGCCGCAGTCAGTGTCATACGCAGTGCGCCGGCAGATCGGTGACGTCCTCCAGGTAAGCCTGGAGCGTTTCCAGGTCGACGGGTTTATGCAGCACCGCAATGCCGCTGTCGCTCATGCTACGCAGCAGGTTCGGATCGGTGTCGCCGGTGATCAGGATGGCTGGCAGTTCCGTTCCCAGAAGCGCGCGCACTGCCGCGATGACCTCGATGCCGTTGTCTCCCTCCGTTAGCCGGTAGTCCGAAAGCACGATATCCGGGGCGAACTGTTCCAACTCGGCCAGCAGCGCTGCCTTGGTAGCGGTACCGAGCACATGATGACCGAGCCACCGCAGGCCTTCCACCGTCGCATCGCGGACCATCGGGTTATCTTCGACGAAAGCAATCCGCAGGGACCGTGAAGCCGACACGGGCTGTGTCGCCGCCGCCGTGACGAGATTTGGTTCGCCCAGTGGCAATTCGATCGCAAACGACGAACCCCGCCCCGGCCGGGAACGCACTCTGATTGCCAAGCCGAGCAGCGCGGCCGTCTTGGCGACGATCGCCAGCCCCAGACCGCTGCCTTTATTGCGAGCGCCGTCACCCAGTTGCTTGAACTCATCGAAAATTTCCACCGTCTGCTCCGCCGGTATGCCGATGCCCGTGTCCCAGACCTCGACCCAGGTCTTGCCCTGGTGCCGCCTGCAAGCGATCAGCACGCCCCCGCGCTCGGTATAGCGGAGCGCATTCTCCAGCAGATTACCGAGCATGCGCCGCAGCAGCACCACATCGGTACGTCCGGTCAAGTGCGTGCGTACCGAGTGGAGACGGAGCCCTTTCGTGATGGCTTCGTGACGATAGCCGGTCAGCAGGCCGGCGAACAGTTCAGTGACCGAGAAATTGCTGACAGAAGGCGTGACCACACCTGCGTCCAACTTGCTCAAGTCGAGCAAATCGCTGAGCAAAGTGCTCAGGTTGCCGATGCACGCCTGCATATTGGCCACGACCCTTTCGTCCGACCGCCTTGCGGTGCTTTTGAGCAGGCCCGCGTAGACGCTGATGGCCGATAGGGGTTGCCGTAGATCATGACTGGCGGCGGCGAGGAAGCGCGACTTGGCGTTGTTGGCACGCTCGGCGGCGGCGCGAGCGTCCTCCAGTTCCTGCGTACGGGTTTTTACCTGCGCTTCCAGGTGGCCTTGATGATGCCGCAATTTACCTTCTGCGGCCTGTGCCCTTGCCAGTGCGCGATGCAGGCTTTCGGTCACGAGCGAAATCACGCAGCCCGTGACGATTAAAATCGTCATCGATATGACCTCAGCACTGGTGAACGTCAGCCGTTGGGCTGGGCCGACCCAAAAATAATTAGCGAGCAGCGCCGACAGGACCGTCGCCAATATGCCGGGCCCCAGGCCGCCATACAGTGCCGCAAATACCAAGGCAGGGAAGAAGGTGACAAACACAAATGCCGTACCGGCTTCGTCAAGAAATACCAAGCGGAAAACCGCGGCGACGGCGACCAGCGCCACCGCCACGCTGTAGCCATAGAGCGCGGTGACCCGGGTGTGGATGCTCACCGCGAAACGACCCTCCTGGCGCGACGACAGTACTGCCATCAGCATGTAGCCGCCGGCAAGCCATAGGGCGCCGCGGCAGAACCAGACCAACCAGCCCTCGCTGGTAAAGGGCAGCACGCCGAAGGAACTGGCGGCGAGCAAGGTCAAGGCGAGGTAGTACCAGCGGCCAAAAACCTTGTTGGAACTCGCGCGTGACACTATCAGCGCGGTCAGCAAGTACATGCCGCCGACCGACATCATCAGCCACTGACGGACCGGGGTGCCCCCGCTTTCGTACGCGAAGAACATCGGCATCCCGCCGGTCACGGCATCAACCGCCACAGCAACCAGCACGACGACGGTCAGCAGATAGGCGCCCGCCAGTGTTCGAGTACGCAGGGGCAGCGGCACAGCGAATCTCGGCGACAGGGTAACGCCCGCCAGGTGGCATAACGCCGAAAGCCAGGCGAAGGTGCTGTATATGGTGATATTGACGTTCATGTCGAAAGCACCGGACCATGACGCCAGCGCCACGCCGGAAAACGCGGCCGTTCCCCAGCACAAGGCGCCGCAACCGAGCAGCAGCAATGATGGGTTGCCCGATTCGAGAAAG
>JBBQKM010000337.1:0-3156 GCA_038326915.1 Sphingomonadales bacterium | reverse complement strand
TCCTGCGAAAGCTGGAATCACATTCAGGCCCTTGGCCTCCAGCGCGCGGATGACGCCATCATAGTGATTGGCATCCTTGCCAAGCACATAGGAGCGCAGCAACAACAGCCCGATGGTGCCCTTGGCGGCCTTTTGCAGCGGCAGATCGGCAATGCGGATGCTGATCCGGTCCTTCAGATCGGGGTGATATAGCCCCACATCGGGATAATCCTTTGGCGCTTCGGCCTTTGCGGCGCCGCGTAGGGCCCGGCGCGGGCCATCGGCGTAGCGATCGACCAGGGCGCGCACCATCGAGAAGGCGTTGTCGTCCGACCCGGCGAGCCAATATTGCAGCGTCAGGAAATAGGCGCGGACGTCTTGCGCCGTGCCGGGAACAAACTTCAACAGCTTGGGCAGCCGCCGCAGCACCGCCATTTGCGCGGCGCCGCTGTTCGGCGCGCCTTCCTTCGATGATCCGCGCAGCTTTTTCAGCCAGCCGAGCGGACCTTTCGGCGGCGCATCCATGCGATAATCGCCCATGCGCGTCAGTTTGACGATCTCGGACGCCGACATGAGGTTGACCATCGCGTCGCAATGCTCGCGCCGCGCTTCCAAGGCCGGTTTGATGGCGCGAATCTGGTCTTCAAGGAAGATCATCGAGGTGATGATGATATCGCCACGGGCGATATCGGCGCGCGCGGCGTCGAGCTTGGCCTGGTTTTCCCAATCGGCGGCGGCGTGAAAACCGATGCTGACGCCGGGCTGTTCGCGGTCAAACCGGGCCCGCGCCCGCTTCGATCGCGAACAGCCGGGTGTCAGCATCGGCTTCCACGCCGCCGCCGATTGGGAAAACCAGGCCAAGCTCGACGCGGCGCGCGCCGATATCGCCCGCGGCGATATTATCCTGACCTCGATGATCTTCCTCGAGGACCAGATCCGCGCCATCAAGCCGGCGCTCGAGGCCCGGCGCGAGGCGTGCGACGCGATGGTCGGAATCATGTCGGCCAGCGAGATCGTCAGGCTGACGCGCATGGGCGACTATCGCATGGATGCGCCGCCCAAGGGGCCGTTGGGTTGGCTGAAAAAGCTGCGCGGATCGTCAAAGACCGGCGCGCCCAACAGCGGCGCCGCGCAGATGGCAGTGCTGCGCCGCCTGCCCAAGCTGCTGAAATGGGTCCCGGGCACGGCGCAGGACGTGCGCGCCTATTTCCTCACACTGCAATATTGGCTCGCTGGTTCCGACGACAACGCCTTTGCCATGGTGCGGGCGCTCGTCGATCGCTACGCCGCCGGGCCGCGCGCCACTTTGCGCGGCAGCTTCAAGGTCGAAGGCCCACGCGAATATCCCGAAGTCGGCATCTATCACCCCGATCTGCCCGACCGGATGAGCGAGCACCTCGCCGACCTGCCGGCGCGCGCCAAAAATAATGGGCCGGATGCGGGCACCATCGGCCTCGTGCTGCTGCGCTCCTATGTGCTCGGCAACGATGCCAATCATTATGACGGCGTCATCCGCGCGCTCGAAGCCCGTGGCCTCAACGTCATCCCGGCCTTTGCCGGCGGCCTCGATGCCCGCCCGGTGATCGAGACCCTGTTCATGCAGGACGGTGTTGCGACCGTCGATGCTGTCGTCAACCTGACCGGTTTCAGCCTCGTCGGCGGTCCGGCGTACAATGATTCGAAGGCGGCGGAGGAAATCCTCGCCCGCCTTGATCGCCCCTATATCTCGGCGCATCCGGTTGAATTCCAGTCGTTGCAGGGCTGGGGCGCCAACCGCCAGGGGCTGCTGCCGCTCGAATCGACGATCATGATCGCCATTCCCGAACTCGATGGCGGCACCACGCCGATGGTGTTCGGCGGGCGTTCGGATGGCACCGATGCGGCCTGCACCGGCTGTTCGCGCGGTTGCACCTGGCCGGTCGGCGGCGAGGTTCGCGCCATGCAGGCCTGCCCCGAACGCGCCGAGGCGCTGGCGGCGCGGATGGTCAAGCTGGTCGCGCTGCGCCGCGTCGAAGCCGCCCAGCGCAAGATCGGAGTCGTGCTGTTCAACTTCCCGCCCAATGGCGGCGCCGCCGGCACGGCGCAGTTCCTCGCGGTGTTCGAATCGCTCCACGAAACGCTGAAGCGGCTGGCCAGCGAAGGCTATGACGTCGATGTGCCGGCGACCGCCGAAGATGTTCGCACCCGCATCCTTCAGGGCAATGCCCAGCGCCACGGCATGGAGGCCAATGTCCATGCCAAGGTGTCGGCCGAAGCCATTGTCGCCAACGAGCCGTTCTTGGCTGAAATCGAGGCCGAATGGGGCCCGGCGCCGGGCAAGCTCCAGTCCGATGGCCAGAATGTCTTCATTCTCGGCGCGCAGTTCGGCAATGTCTTCATCGGCATCCAGCCGGCGCTCGGCTATGAAGGCGATCCGATGCGGCTGCTGTTCGAAGGCCGGTTCGCGCCGACACATGCCTTCATGGCCTTCTACCGCTGGCTGCGCGATGATTTCCAGGCGCATGCCGTGCTGCATTTCGGCACCCATGGCAGCCTGGAATTCATGCCCGGCAAGCAGACCGGGCTGACCGCGAGCTGCTGGCCGGAACGGCTGATCGGCGACCTGCCCAACATCTACCTTTATGCCGCCAACAACCCGTCGGAAGGCGTGCTTGCCAAGCGGCGCTCGGCGGCGACCCTGGTCAGCTATCTGACCCCGGCGCTGACCAATTCGGGCGTCTACAAGGGCCTTGCCGACCTGAAGGCGACGGTCGAGCGCTGGCGCAGTGCCGATCCGGCCAGCGACGAGCTTGGCCCGCTCCATGAGGTCATCATCGAACAGGCCGCGGCGCTCGATCTCGATGGCAGCGACGTGGCGGCGCTGGCAGCGAAACTCTATGAAATCGAACGCGAACTGATTCCGCAGGGGCTGCACGTCGCCGGCCAGGCGGCGACGGTCGCGGAACGCATCGACATGCTCGCCGCGGTCGCCGCGACCCGCGAGGAGCAGGTAGCGCGCGCGACGATCGAAGGGCTGGTGGCCGGCACCGTTCGCGCCGACACGCCGCTGCTCAAGGAGCTGGCGGCGCTCGATACGGCGCTGGCGACCAATCACGAACTCGATGGCCTGATGCACGCGCTGTCGGGCAACTACATCCGGCCGGTGTCGGGCGGCGACCTGCTGCGCGCCCCGGAAAT
>JBBQKM010000336.1:0-3164 GCA_038326915.1 Sphingomonadales bacterium | reverse complement strand
TCTTCGCCGCCTTCGGTATTGACCTGCTTCAGTTCGGGCACTTCGGCGATGTGCGCGACCAGCCGGTGCTCGATCTGGTTATAGTCGGCGGCCATCAGCTCATGACCGTGGGCCGCGACAAAGGCATGGCGGATGCGGCGGCCAAGCTCGGTGCGAATGGGGATGTTCTGCAAATTGGGATCGTTCGAGCTCAACCGCCCGGTCGAGGTCGCCGCCAGCGCGTAATTGGTGTGGACGCGATCGGTTTTCGGGTTGATCTGCGCCTGCAGCGCGTCGGTATAGGTCGATTTGAGCTTCGAATGCTGGCGCCAGTCGAGCACTTTGGTGGCGATCTCCGCGCCTTCGCCGGCGAGGCGTTCGAGCTCGGTGACATCGGTCGTCCAGGCCCCGGTCTTCGATGACTTCTTGCCGGATTTCAGCCCCATGCGTTCGAACAGCACCTCGCCCAGCTGCTTGGGGCTGCCGATGCTGAACGGGCCGCCGGCGAGCGTGTGGATCTCGCCCTCCAGCCGGGCGATCTCGATCTCATAGGCAGCCGACAGGCCGACGAGCGCGCTGCGATCGACGCGGATGCCGGCGAGTTCCATGTCGGCGATGACCGGCATGACCGGGCGGTCGACGGTTTCATAGATCGTCGTCGCCTGTTCGCGCCACAGCCGGTCGCGAAAGCAGCAGTGGAGGCGAAAGGTCACATCGGCGTCTTCGGCGGCATAGTCGGTCGCCTTGCGCAGGTCGACCTGGGCGAAATCCCATTTGCCTTTTGCGCCGCCGGTGACGTCCTTGAAGGCGATCGGCGTGTGGCCGAGGTGGCGCGTCGACAGATCGTCCATGCCGTGGTTCCAGCGTCCGGCATCAAGGGCATAGCTGAGCAGCATGGTGTCATCGAAGGGCGCCAGCACCGGGACGCCGTGGCGGCGCAGGATGATGAGGTCGTATTTGAGATTCTGGCCGATCTTGAGCACGCCCGGGTCGGCGAACAGCGGGTTCAGGCGCGCAATAACCTCGGCCTCCGCCAGCTGCGGCACGCGTTCGGCGAGCAATCCCTCCCCCGACTGGTGCGCGAGCGGAATGTAACAGGCCTTGCCGGCGGCGGTGGCGAGGCTGATGCCGATCAGGTCGGCGCGGCACTGGTCGAGACCGGTGGTTTCGGTATCGACGGCGACGGCCCCCAGCCGCGTTGCCTCGGCGATCCACCAGTCGAGCCGATCGAGCGTCGTCACCGTCTCATAGTCGCTGTGGACGAAGGGTTTGGCATCGTTTGCCACCGGCTGCGCCATGGCGTGCGCGGCTTCCGCCTCGCGCCCGAGTTTCGACAGCATGCCGCGAAAGCCATGCTTGGCGAGGAATTTCGCCAGCGGTTCGTGCGGCGGGTGGCGCAGGGTCAGCGCGTCGAGCGGTTCGGCGAGCGGGATATCGTCCTTCAGCCGCACCAGTTCACGGCTCAACCGCGCATCGTCGATCGACGCGGCGAGGGTTTCGCGCAGCTTGGGCTTCTTGATGTCGTCGATATGGGCGATCACGCCTTCGACGCTGCCATAGGCGACGATCAGTTCGGCGGCGGTCTTCGGCCCCACACCGCGCACGCCGGGGATATTGTCGGCGGTGTCGCCCATCAGCGCCAGCACGTCGCCGACCTGTTCGGGGGGCACGCCGAACTTTTCGATGACTTCGGCACGGTCGATGCGCTGGTTCTTCATCGTGTCGAGGCAATCGATGCCGGGCTGGATCAGCTGCATCAGATCCTTGTCCGACGACACGATGGTGACATTGAAGCCCGCGGCCTTCGCCGCCAGCGCATAGGAGGCGATGATGTCGTCGGCCTCGACGCCATCCTGTTCGATGCACGGCACGCTGAACGCCCGCACGGCATCGCGGATCAGCGGGAATTGCGGCACCAGATCCTCGGGCGGCGGCGGCCGGTGCGCCTTGTAATGTTCGTACATGTCGTTGCGGAAGGTGTGGCTGCCGGCGTCGAGGATGACCGCCAGGTGCGTCGGCGCCTCGGCATTGGCGAGCTCGGTGATCAGTTTCCATAGCATCGCGGTAAAGCCATAGACCGCGCCGACCTGCGTCCCTTGCGGATCGGTCAGCGGCGGCAGCCGGTGGTAGGCGCGGAAGATATAGCCCGAGCCGTCGACGAGATAGAGATGCTGCTTGCTCATTGGCCCGACTCTTAGCCGCTGGCACCGGGCTTGTCTTGTCCGCCGGCGCGCCCAATAAGGCCAAGGATCATCCGGAGATTTTCATGCGCGCCTTTGCCCTGTTCGCCGCCTTCGCCATCGCCGCGCCGGCGCTCGCCCAGCTCGGCCCGCTGCCGGTCGTTCCTGAAACCACCGATTTCAGGCTCGGCAAGCTGCCGATGACCGCGCTGCGCGATGCCGCTGCCAATGCGCCCAACGATGCCAAGGTGTTCGGCGTCGATGCCGGCGTCGCTGCCGTCGACAAGGTGCTCACCGCTGCCGGCGCCCCCGCCGGCCAGATCAGCCTCAGCGTCAACGTACTCCTCGTCCGCACCCCCGGCCATGTCGTCCTTGTCGATACCGGCTATGGCGCGCCACGCGGCATCTTGCTCGCCAGCCTCGCCAAGGCCGGCGTCGCCCCCGCCGATATCACCGATATCCTGATCAGCCATGGCCATGGCGATCATGTCGGCGGGCTGGTCGATGCCGCCGGGGCGCCGGTGTTTGCCAAGGCCATCGTCCATATGTCGGCCCCCGAATGGACAGCGATCAAGGCCGCCCCCGCCAACGCCAAACTCGTCGCCGGCATCGGCAGCCAGGTGCTGGCGTTCGCGCCGGGCGCCAAGCTGCTGCCCGGCATCGCCTCGGTCGATCTCCACGGCCATACGCCGGGTCACAGCGGCTATGAAATCACGTCGGGCCGCGGCAAGCTGCTCGCCATCGGCGATTCGGCGCACAGCTATATCGTCTCGCTGGCGCGGCCCGGCTGGGTCATGGGCTATGACAAGGATGCCAGCGTCGGCGCCGCCAACCGCCAGGCGCTGTTCACCCGGCTCGCCGCCAGCGGCGAAACCGTGTTCTCGCCGCACTTCCCCTACCCCGGCGTCGGCCATGTCGTCCGCGCCGGCGACGGCTTCGCCTGGCAGCCCGGGCTTCCGAAATAGAATCTGGCCCAAGTAGATTTCCCGGCGGCGCTCTGGCACA
>JBBQKM010000335.1:0-3179 GCA_038326915.1 Sphingomonadales bacterium | reverse complement strand
CGCCGCCACCAGCGCCGCGCCGCTGCAGCCGGTCACCGGCACGCCCCAGGCCAGGCCGAGCGCGCGCGCCGCGGCGATGCCGATGCGGATGCCGGTAAAGCTGCCCGGCCCGACATCGACGATGATGGCATCGGCGCGGGCATCGCTCATCAGGGCGTCAATCGCCGGCAGCAACGCCTTGGCATGGCCGCGGCCGATGATGTCGTGGCGGTGGCCGACCTGCGTTCCGGCGTCGAAAACCGCCAGTGACAGCGCCGGCGACGCGGTGGAGAGCGCCAGCACCCTCACAGGATCGTGGCAGCGTCCTCGAACGCCAGCCGCGGCGAGCGCGGGAACAGGCCGACGCCATTGCCCTTGCCGATCGAGCAGATGAAATTGGTCTCGACATCGGTGCCGGCCCAGAATTGCGCATCGACCGCCGCCTTGTCGAACCCCGACATCGGCCCGGTGTCCCAACCCAGCGCGCGGGCGGCGATGATCAGATAAGCGCCCTGCAGCGACGAATTGCGGAATGCCGTTTCGCGCGCCAGCGCGGCATTGCCGGCGAACCAGCTGCGCGCATCGGCGTGCGGAAACAGCTGGGGCAGGCGATCGTAGAATTTGGTGTCGAAGCCTATGATAGCGGTGACCGGCGCGGCCAGCACCTTGGGCTTATTGGCCTCACTGACACAATTGGCAAGTTTCGTCTTGGCGTCAGCAGACGATGCAAAGATGAACCGCGCCGGCGACGCATTGGCCGACGTCGGCCCCATTTTCACCAGGTCGTACAGCGCCCGCAGATCGGCCTCGCCGACCGGCGTGTCGGCCCAGCCATAATGGGTGCGGGCATCACGAAACAGCAGGTCGAGCGCGGCGGCGTCGAGCGGAGTGGCTGACATGATGGTCCTTTAGATGGCGCGGACGTCGGTGACTTCCGGCACATAATATTTGAGCAGCGATTCGATACCCATCTTGAGCGTCGCCGTCGAGGACGGGCAGCCGGCGCAGGCGCCCTGCATCTCGAGGAACACCGTGCCCTTGTTGAAGCCGCGATAGACGATGTCGCCGCCATCGCCGGCAACCTGCGGCCGGATTCGGGTGTCGATGAGTTCATTGATCTGGGCGACGATCTCGGCGTCTTCGGGATCGTCGTTGATCACCGGGCCGGTGGCGGCGCCGGTGAACAGCGGCGCGCCAGAGCTGAAATGATCGACGAGCACGCCGAGCACCTGCGTCTTGAGTTCGGCCCAGTCGGCCGCTCCTTCCGCCTTGGTGACGCTGATGAAATCGCTGCCGAAAAACACGCCCGACACGTCGCCAAGGCCGAACAGCGCACTGGCGAGCGGCGATGCCTCGGCGGCTTCCGGGGTGGCGAAATCGGTCGTGCCGCCATCGGTGACGCTGCGGCCGGGCCGGAACATCAGGGTGGCGGGATTGGGGGTGCGTTCGGTTTCGATGAACATCGCGGGGCCTCGGCGGGAATGACGTGACGCCGATGTGGCGGGTTCACCGGGGGGAATCAAGCCAAAAGGCGACGAAAATCGTCGCGTTTTGCTCAGGTCAGCGATTCAAGCCTTTCGGCCTCCAGTCCGCCGGGGACCAGAATGACGACGCACGGCAGCTGCCCGGCGCGTTCCCCGGTGAAAAAGCTGATCAGCGGCCCCGGCGCACCGCGCGACGCCGCGCCCAGCACCAGAGCGCGTACCGTCGCGTCGCCGCGAACATGGTCGAAGATCATCGGCGCCGCCTCGCCTTCGAGGATCAGCGTCGACGGCCGCACGCCTGACAGCGCCTCGGCCTCGTCGGCGAGTGCCGCCAGCAGCGCCGTCGCTTCCTCGTGCGCTTCGGCGGCCATCGCCTCCTGCACGGCGCCCCATTGCATGAATTCGGGGGGCGCGATGACATGGACCAGCGCCACGCGCGCCCCGACATGGCTGGCGCGTAACGCCGCAAAGCGCAGCGCAACGCGGCTTTCGTCGCTCTGGTCGATGACGACCAGGTAAGTCGGCGCGGTTTCCATCACCACAGAGGTTACAGGCAAAGCTGCACGGGGCAAAGCCCGGCGCGGCACCGGACTTGTCGGCCGGCGGCGACAGAATTATCCTGACCGCAATAGCGGAGGCGACGATGGCGAATACCGCCAACAAGACGCAGGCAACCGGCACCGATGTCGAAGGCTTTGTCGCGGCGATCGCCGATCCGGGCCAGCGCGCCGATGCGGCAATGCTGTGCGACCTGATGCAACGGCTGTCGGGCGCACCGCCGGTCATGTGGGGCCCGTCGATCATCGGCTTCGGGCGCTATCACTACCGCTACGACAGCGGGCGCGAGGGTGAGATGTGCCGCATCGGCTTTTCGCCGCGCAAAGGCCAGACGGTGCTCTATCTCAACGATGGCTGTGGCGACCACGCGGCTGCGCTGGCGCGGCTTGGCAAGCACAAGACCGGCAAGTCATGCCTGTACATCCGCCGGCTTGCCGATATCGACCTTGCGGTGCTTGAAACGATGGTCGCGGACTCGCTCGCCTGGATGGCGCAGAAATATCCTGATCAGGCCTGATCGGGAGTCGGCGCCGGCTGCCAGCCGGGTTCGCCGGCAAAGCGGATGGCGGGGGCGATGTGGTGGCCGCCATCGGCATCGGTGACGACCAGCCCCGACCGTGCCAGCCCGTCGGTCAGATCGCGCACCGGGGCAAAGGCGACATCGCGGCCGTGGAACCAGTCGATCCATTCGGCCTGCGACCGCTGTGCGAACGTTTCGGCGAGATAGGCGCGCAAAGGCGCCTGCGGCGGCCCGGCCTCCGACTCGGCGAGCGGCAGCAGGTCGGCACGGCCAAGATCGCCGAGCAGCGTGCGGGCGAATTTCAGTTCGCGCCCGCACAGCACGATGTGGCGGCCGTCGGCGCAGGCATAGACATTGTAGAAGGCAGCGCCGCCCAGCGATCGCTGGGCCTGCGATTGCGGCGCAGCGCCACCGGCGATGGCAAGCCCGGCGATATGCGCGCTCCACGGCAGCAGCGTGTCGAGCATCGCAATGTCGATGTAATCGCCGCGCCCGGTGCGCGCGCGGCCGATCAGCGCCATCAGCACCGCGGCCAGCCCGGTCAACCCGGCGGCGACATCGGCCGACGGCACGCCCGGCACCACCGGCGCGGCATTGCCGCAGTTGTTGACACTGAGAAAGCCGGCCAGCGCCTGCAC